>NZ_JBFTNT010000111.1:0-12352 GCF_056397585.1 Pedobacter sp. 05L430
ATAGAAAGTTTATGGGTCGCGTGCTTAATCATTTTCTGTGTATAAAAATTCTTTGAATGAGTTGAGGCGCAAAGGTTTAAATAAATATCGAGTTGTGCAATACGTTTTTAATTTTTTTACATTTTTATAATGAAAATCTGCACTTAATTTAACGTCCAAATCTGAAGAAATGAGACAGAATATTTGGCCTTCCCTCCATTATCTCAATAATCATATCCATTCCCATTACCGAAAAAGTAATTCCATTACCCCCAAAACCGAGCAAAAAGTGGCTTTTAGGGTATTTAGGGTGCATTCCTATGTATGGTAAACCATCTTTTGTTTCACCAAAAGTACCAGCCCAGCAAAAGTCCTCAACGAATGAACTATTGGGTAAATATTTTTTTAACGTTTTTTCCAATCTTTCTTTTTTTCTGCTCAAAAGCAGATCTCTTCGAATTGCATTTTTAAAATTTTCATCTTCACCRCCAACAAGAAATCTTCCATCAGCCGTTGTCCGCATATATAAATATGGAGAATCTGTATTCCAAAACAAGGTTCTTTCGTAAATCTCAGGATGTAAATCCTGTCTTTCACTAACCATTGCATAGGTACTTTTCAATTGCACCACCTTATCAGAAAGCATATTTTGAGTTTCATATCCTGTGCAATAAATAATATGTTTTGCAGCTATTTCAGCTCCAGTATTTAATTGAACCTTTACGGCATCCTTTTCGTATTTTACTTTTTTCAATTCAGTTTTATCAAACACCTTTAACCCTCTTTCTGAATTATAGCGCAGCAAATCGTGGGTCAAACAAAAAGCATCCACACTACCCCCATCTGCAGAAAGAATTGCTCCTTCGGCCACAATGCCATATGTAGCCTTTATTTCTTTTTTGTCTAGCCAGTTCACCTCAATACCAGCCATTTTGCGGGCTTCATACTCCTGCTTTAGCCATTTAACATCCTTACTTTTCCCTGCAAAATAAAGGGATTCCTTTTTTTCAAATCCACATGATGAATCAATCTCTTTTACCAGATTCTCCAGTTTATAAATAGAATCTCTGCAAGCAAGGTAGCTCGCAATGGCACCGTGCTCTCCTATCAATTCTTTTAATTTATATAGTGGTACATCAATTTCATATTGAAGCATGGAGGTAGTTGCCGAAGTACTGCCATTAGCAATTTCTCTTTTATCAATCAATATCGTCTTATAACCTTTAGCTATGCAGGCATGCGCCATTAAAGCCCCGGTAATCCCTCCGCCAACAATCAGCACTTCACAGTTCGCATCTGCCCTTAAAGAGGGGTAGGAGTGCATTATTCCATTTTTTACCAGCCAAAACGGCTCATTTGAGCGAACATCCATAAATTTCAATTAATCAAACTATAACAATCTTGTTTGATATGTGTTTTAGATTCGCAAAATTTAAACTTTATGTAAGTTTAACCATATATTGAATTTTCCTTTGGGGTTATTATGAAAACGCATTTCTTAATATTATTTCTTTTTATCGCAGGACCTGCGCTTTCGCAGGACATTCACTATGCCCACGAAATGGTAAAGGAGCTCAGCTCAAAAGAACTTTGGGGCAGAGGGTATACCAATAATGGAATGGCAAAGGCTGCAGATTTGATTTGCTCAGCATTTAAAGCTTACGGGCTTAGCCCGATGAACGGAACGGATTTTAAACAAGCATTCTCTTTTCCTGTAAACACCTTTCCTGGAAAAATGCAGGTTACCATTAATGGCAAGAAACTTAGTCCTGGTAAAGATTTTATTGTAATGCCCCAAAGTATCGGAAAAATAGCCAAAGGAAAGTTTGAACAAAAAGACAGCATTACGTTTGCCGATTCAAGCGAGCGCGTAATTGCCATACTTAAGGATAAACTCACCTGGTCTGTTGCTCCTGAGCAAGGCGACTTCACCGGCATAGAAATAAAAAAAAACGCCATCAAAGGCCTTCCTCTTAACTTTCAAATCAACGTTGAAAACTCGTTTATCCCCGAATTTAATACGGCCAATATCTGTGGAGTAGTAAAAGGAACTACAAAACCCGATTCCGTATTGGTTATAACGGCTCATTACGATCATTTAGGTGGTATGGGTAACAAAACCTATTTCCCCGGGGCCAACGACAATGCCAGTGGCATTTCTTTTTTACTATCTCTGGCAAAATACTACGCCGCCAATCCACAACCTTACACAATGGCGTTTATTTGTTTTGCCGGAGAAGAGGCGGGATTACTTGGATCCAAATACTTTACAGAGTACCCATTGCTTGCGCTCCAAAAAATCAGGTTTCTAATTAATGTTGATATGGTAGGAACAGGAGAAACAGGCATTACCGTTGTAAATGCAACAATCCACCAAAAGGAATTTTCATTATTAAATCAACTCAACGATAAAAACAAATACCTGAAAAAGATCAATTCAAGGGGCAAGGCGGCAAATAGCGATCACTACTTTTTCACTGAGAAAGATGTTCCTGCCTTTTTTATTTACACTACCGGAGGCATCAGTGCGTATCATGATATTTACGACCGGTCTAAAACCCTTCCATTAACAGAATATCAGGATTTATTTAAGCTCTTTGTCGACTTCAATGCGGCATTAATGAATAAATAACCCATGTTTTTCATTTTATTGGCTTTACTTTAAACCAAATTCCTTTAATTTCGTTTTATAATAAAAACAACAACTTATGTTTGATAAATTAATGGCAGCCCAGCAGAAGGCTGACGAAATAAAAAAAAGACTAGATACGATCTCTGTTTTTGGAGAAGTTGAAGGTGGTGCAATACGCGTTACTGCAACGGCAAACAAAGCGATCACAGCAGTTGAGATCAGCGAAGAATTCCATAAGCAGGCCGACAGAGAAGAACTTGAAGAATTACTATTGACAGCTATTAATAAAGCCTTAACACAAGCAGATCAGGTTAGTGCGACAGAAATGCAGGCAGCGACTAAAGATATGTTTGGCGGATTAGGCGGAATGTTTGGACAATAATGAAATATACATATTATGGCCAATCCTGCTTCCTGCTAGAAGCCGATGGCAAAAAGTTTCTTTTCGACCCTTTTATCACACATAATCCGCTCGCTAAGCATATAGATATTAAAAGTATAGAGGCTGATTATATCCTGGTAAGTCATGGCCATGGCGATCACGTTGCCGATCTCGTGGAAATTGCAAACCAAACCAATGCACTTGTTATTGCGATAGCAGAAGTTGCTGATTGGGCCGGCAAGCAGGGGATAAAAAATGTACATGGAATGAACTTTGGAAGCCAAAACTTTGATTTTGGAAAGCTAAGAATGGTGTGGGCTACACATTCAGCAGCTCTACCCGACGGTACCTGCGGCGGAAATCCGGCAGGTTATGTACTGGAACTTGAAAATAAAACCATTTATTTTGCAGGAGATACCGCACTAACGATGGAAATGAAACTTCTTGCTGAGCTTTATAACCTAAGTTATGCAATCCTGCCAATTGGAGGTAACTATACAATGGATGTTGATGATGCCATTATCGCTACAAAATATATTGATTGCAACACCGTGATTGGTGTGCACTACAACACCTTCCCTGTAATAGAAATTGATACAGAAGAAGCCTTAGCTAAATTTAAAAGAGAAAATAAAGTTCTATTATTGCCGGCAATTGGCGAAACCATTGAGCTTTAAAATAAAAAGCCTCGTTATGAAAATTCAAAACGAGGCTTTTTTTATACGCATTAATTAATGCGCCGCTAACCAGTTATCTCCTTCGCCAATTTCAACTTCAATTGGAACGGATGTTTTAATCGCTGTTTTCATTCTATATGAAATGATCTGTTTCATTGCTTCAACTTCAGATCTAAGCACATCAAAAACCAACTCATCATGCACCTGCATGGTCATTTTTGATTGAAGGTTCTGATCCTGAATATCCTTATGAATATTGATCATGGCCACCTTAATCATATCTGCTGCAGAACCTTGTATAGGTGCATTTATGGCATTTCGCTCTGCAAAACCACGTACTGTCTGGTTGGCAGAGTTGATGTCTCTTAAATATCTTCTTCTGCCTAAAATGGTTTCCACAAATCCATTTTCGCGGGCAAAATTCATCGTGTCCGACATGTATTTTTTAATCCCCGGATATTGCTCAAAATACTGCTCAATAATGGCCGCGGCCTCTTTACGTGGAATGCCCAGGTTTTGCGACAAGCCAAAAGCAGATTGGCCATAGATAATCCCAAAGTTTACCGCTTTTGCATTCCTTCTTTGGGTAGAATCAACCTCTTCAATTGAAATGCCATATACCTTTGCTGCTGTTGCGGTATGAATATCGATACCCTTACTAAAGGCATCCAGCATGTTTTCTTCTTTACTGATCTCAGCGATAATGCGAAGCTCAATCTGAGAATAATCCGCAGAAAGCAGCACGTGATCTGCATCTCTAGCAATAAATGCTTTGCGCACCTCTCTACCCCTTTCCGTACGGATTGGAATGTTCTGCAGATTCGGGTTATTAGAACTTAACCTTCCTGTTGCGGCAACAGCCTGATTATATGAAGTGTGAACGCGACCAGTCCTTGGGTTAACTAGTAAAGGCAAGGCATCAACATAAGTAGACTTTAATTTTTGCAGCTGTCTGAAATCTAAAATATCCTGAACGATGTCACTTTTATGAGCGAGGGCCAATAACACATCCTCACCGGTTTGGTACTGACCTGTCTTTGTTTTTTTTGCTTTAGGATCTAACTGTAGTTTATCGAAAAGAACCTCTCCCAGTTGTTTTGGTGAGGCCAGATTAAACTTAATACCACACTTATCATAAACATTCTGCTCAAACCTTCTGATGTCTAGCTCAAGCTCTTTAGAATAGTTAATCAAGGTGTCCATATCTATTCTAACCCCCTCTTTTTCAATATCCGCAAGCACATAGATCAAAGGATTTTCAACATCAGTGGCAAGCTGTTCTGCATTAAGCTGTTTAAGCATTGGCTTAAACACGTTGGCAAGCTGCAAGGTTATATCGGCATCTTCAGCCGCATAATCTACCACCTGCTCAACTGGAACATCCCGCATATTCCCTTGCCCCTTTCCTTTGGCACCAATAAGCTTAGTTATTGAAATGGGCGAATAGCTCAAATAATTCTCGGCCAGCACATCCATGTTATGTCGTGTGTCCGGATCAATCAAATAATGTGCAAGCATGGTATCAAATAGCTTTCCTTTTACAGATACACCATACCATTTAAATACAAGCATATCATATTTAATATTCTGTCCTATTTTGGCTATATTTTMATTTTCAAGAACAGGCCTAAACTCATCAACAATTACCTGGGCTTCTGCTCTTTCTGCCGGTACAGGGATATAATATCCTTCCCCTGGCGTTATACTAAACGAGATTCCCACCAGATCTGCAAGGTTGGCATCCGTTCCTGTTGTTTCTGTGTCAAATGAGATGCTTTCCTGCTTTAAAAGGAAGTCCACAAGCTCCTTACGCAATTCCGGAGTATCTATTAATTTATAATTATGTTCCGTATTTTCAATTGTTTTAGCGGCAACGGCTTGTTCAAATACTTCCGAAATAACTATAGTAGTTTTAGTTTTTACCTCAACTTGATCTGCCACATTACCAAAAAGATCAATTTGTTGTGATCCCCCTGTTTTACCTTCGGCTACATTAAACCCATCACCAAAAACGCGCTTACCAATTGTTCTGAACTCCAACTCCGCAAACAACGGCTCCAATAATTCTCTGCTAGGTTCTTCAAGCTCTAAGGCCTTTTCATCAAATGGAACGGGAACATTAAGTATAATGGTGGCTAATTTCTTAGAGATCATCCCCTGTTCGGCGTAGGTCTCCACATTTTCACGCTGTTTTCCTTTAAGTTCGTGTGAATTTGCAATAATGTTCTCTATAGAACCATATTGTTTAATCAATAATTTCGCAGTTTTTTCTCCAATTCCCGGAATTCCGGGAATATTATCAACCGCATCGCCCCATAAACCAAGAATATCAATTACCTGTTCAACATTTTCGATCTCCCACTTAGCCAGTACTTCTTTTACACCTAAAATCTCCATCTCATTACCCATTCTCGCAGGCTTATAGATAAAGATGTTTTCAGATACCAATTGTGCAAAGTCTTTATCCGGCGTCATACAATACACCTGAAATCCGGCTTTCTCAGCCTCTTTTGCCAAAGTTCCAATAATGTCATCCGCCTCAAATCCATCCTTTGTAATTACTGGAATATTAAACCCTTCTATCAGCTTAAAAATATATGGAAGTGCGGCCGATAAATCCTCTGGCATTGCTTCTCTGTGAGCCTTATAGGCTTCAAAATCGGTATGCCTTTCAGTAGGTGCTTCAGTATCAAATACAACCGCTATATGTGTTGGTTTTTCCTTTTTAAGTACTTCCAGTAAAGTATTTGTAAAGCCCATAACTGCCGAAGTGTTAACTCCTGTAGAAGTAAACCTTGGGTTTTTACTCAGTGCAAAATGGGCCCGGTAAATAAGCGCCATGCCATCAAGAAGGAAAAGTTTTTTCATTGGTATCTGATTCGTTTAATGATCGTGAAAGTTACTACTTTCAACATATCTCAAAGTTAATAATAGAGATCGGATTAGATAACAAACACAAAAGAAATTCCGTTATTTGAGTAATTATGAAAAGAGCAATTAAAACCTTCGCCTTATTAACGACGCTTTTGGTAATCGCATTACGCTCATCAGCACAAGATGCAGTAGTCATTGCCTCTGGAGATTTTGTAAGAGGAACCATACAGGGCACCAATTTTTCGACAGTTATTCTTAAAAACGACGACGAGACCCTCGTTCAGTATAAAGCCAGCGACATTAAAGAGTTTTTATGGAATGGGGAAACCTATGTTAGCAAGCCCATTGTAATTAAAAAGAAAATGGAGCATCGGTTTTTTAAAATTATAGAACAGGGCGCAGTAAATTTATATGCAATTGGTGGCGCCACAAGTATTGAACAACCGCAGCCAAAAAGAGCACGAATCAGGCCATCTGTTGGTATTGGCACAGGAACCGGTGGTTTTGGAGGAGTAGGTGGCGGTGTTGGTATTTCATTTGGAGGAGGCAGAAGAAACGATGCTGAGCAAACTAATCGTAACCTCCCGACAGCCTATTTTATTGAAAAATTTGGAACAGGACCAATGCAGGAAATCCCTGCTGATGGCAATTCATCGGGAAAAACAGACCTGATTAAAAGTATTCTGCTTCAAAAACTTACCAACGATGAAGATCTTGCTGAACGTATAAAGGCAACAGAAGCTTTTGATGCCAAACTCATAAAAGCTTTTGTTGCAGCATATAACGATATGCAGAAAAAATAATCTCTAAATTATCGGCTTATACAGCCTTCAACATGGTCATTTACCATACCCGTAGCCTGCATATGGGCATAACAGATTGTGGTTCCAAAAAATTTAAACCCTCTMTTCTTCATGTCCTTGCTAATTAAATCTGATATCTCTGTTCTTGGAGGCACATCTCCTAAAGACTTAACCCTATTCAGAATGGGTTTCTTATTTGGCAAAAAGCCCCACATATAGTCGGCGAATGAACCAAATTCCTTTTGTATGCCTATGAAAAGCTTTGCGTTGTTTATTGCTGCATTAATTTTCAATCTGTTTCTAATAATACCGGCATCATTCATTAACCTTTCCACATCCGCCTCGACAAATGCGGCAACTTTTTCTACATCAAAGTCCGCAAAGGCTTGTCGATACCCATCTCTTCTTCTTAGAATAGTGATCCAGCTTAATCCGGCCTGGGCACCTTCAAGAATTAGAAATTCGAATAATGTTTTATCGTCGTAAACAGGCTTTCCCCATTCTTCATCATGATATTTCACATACAAAGGATCAGTTCCACACCAACCACATCTAACTATTTCTGCCATTATTTAAAGACTAAGTTCATCCCAATATTCAACTGCCCTTCTGTAATGAGGAATTACAATAGAGCCCCCAACTAAATTAGCGATCATAAATACTTCGTTGATCTCCTCATTGGTTACTCCTTCATCGTAACATTTTTCCAGGTGATATTTTATGCAATCATCACAACGCAAAACCATTGACGCCACAAGACCAAGCATCTCTTTAGTTTTTACATTTAATGCTCCTTCCGCATATGTGGTTGTATCTAAAGCAAAAAACCGCTTTATGTTTGTATTTGCGGTTTCCATAATCCTGTCATTCATTTTAGAACGATAGTCATTAAACTCTTCTACTAATTGTCCCATTATATTAAAATTAATTCCACGTGCCCGTTCATCAAAGTTTTTATTTTAAGGCTACAATTCAACCAGAGGATCCCAGAAATGCTGTCTAAAATTCTGGATTTTATCATTTTTAACTACTACTCCTTCTTTCTCCAGCATTTCCTGCATCAGATCGGGCTCAGAGAAATGGAATTTACCAGTGAGCAACCCACTGCTGTTAACCACCCTGTGAGCAGGTATTTCCGGATGGGCCAAATGTGCATTACTCATTGCGTATCCCACCATTCGGGCCGAACCGCCTGCGCCTAGACTTTTAGCTATGGCTCCATAAGAGGTTACCCTTCCTTTAGGTATTAACCTCACTAACTCAAAAACCTGGTCATAAAATGATTGTTCCATCTAATCAATTTATATTCAGTTCTAAACTAATCAAAAGAGAACTGGATGTAATTTATATTCTTATCATGTTTCAGATAAATCCTTTCGTAATGCGTTTTAATAGCTAAAACTGCATCTGCATACTCTGATTTATACAATTGATCCGTATTTTTATGGCAAACTAACCCTAGCTCCTGAACTTTCTCCACAGTATAAAGATACAAACCGTCGTTGTCAGTTTTCAAGTTTATTTTACCTCCCGGTTTTAAAAAAGTTCTGTACTTATCTAAAAACCCTGGAAACGTTAAGCGTTTTTTCTCACGACTATCCTGTGGTTGCGGATCAGGGAAAGTTATCCATATTTCGTCTACTTCATGTTCGCCAAAGAACTCCACAATATCTTCAATCTGAATCCTCAAAAAAGCTAGATTTGATATTCCCTCGTCCATGCCAGTACGTGCGCCACGCCAAATCCTGTTTCCCTTAAGGTCAACACCAATAAAATTTTTCTCAGGAAACATCTTTGCCAATCCAACAGAGTATTCGCCCTTACCGCACGCGAGTTCTAAAACAACAGGATTGCTATTTTTAAAATGCTGAGACGCCCATTTACCTTTTAATTCTTTACCTGCATCAAGCTGATAAACATTAGGAAAGGTATCTATTTCCGCAAATTTTCTTAACTTATCTTTACCCACTACTAAAATTATTTTTATGCAAACTTAAACAAATAGTTATTTCATATATTCCGTCATCCTGAATTTATTTCAGGACCTCGCATTAGCAAGGCTTTCTGCATTTCCAATTCTAACCTCTATCGATGCCAACAGGATTTTGTACTTTTGTAATAATCATTAAAAGCAAATTGGAAAAGAACGCAAAAATATATGTAGCTGGTCACCGTGGTATGGTTGGCTCCGCAATTTATCGTAAGCTGATCAAAGAAGGTTTCACAAATTTAATCATCAGAACTTCAGCAGAATTAGACTTGCGCAATCAGCAGGCTGTAACCGATTTTTTTGAATCAGAAAAACCTGAGTACGTATTCCTGGCAGCTGCCAAAGTAGGCGGTATTATTGCCAACAATACTTACCGCGCAGATTTCCTTTACGAAAACCTTTGTATCCAAAATAACGTTATCCACCAATCATATAAAACAGCTGTAAAGAAGCTGATGTTTTTAGGTTCAAGTTGCATTTACCCTAAGCTTGCACCACAGCCATTAAAAGAAGACTACCTGCTTACAGGGTTACTAGAAGAAACCAACGAACCTTATGCTATTGCTAAAATTGCAGGTATAAAAATGGCCGACGCTTACCGGTCACAATATGGCTGTGATTTTATTTCGGTAATGCCCACCAATTTGTACGGGTATAACGATAACTATCACCCACAAAACTCACATGTCCTCCCTGCTTTAATTCGGAAATTTCACGAAGCCAAAGTTAATGGCACACCAGAAGTTATCATCTGGGGATCCGGAGCTCCAATGCGAGAATTTTTATTTGCTGATGATCTGGCCAATGCCTGTTATTTCTTAATGCAAGAATACAATGAGCCTGGTTTTGTAAATGTTGGAACAGGAAAAGACCTGACGATAAAAGACCTTGCATTATTAATTAAACGCATTGTTGGATTTAAAGGAGAACTAACCTTTGATAGTAGCAAACCAGACGGAACCCCACGCAAATTAATGGATGTTTCTAAATTACATTCACTCGGATGGAAGCATGAGATAGAACTTGAAGAAGGAATTAAACTGGCTTATCAGGATTTTTTAGCTAAGCATAGTTAAAATTGATATCTTTGCTAAAGAGAATAAACTTTAGCTATATGACCTTAGTTCAACTAGAATACATTGTAGCGGTAGATACTTACAGAAGTTTTGTAGGCGCTGCCGAAAAGTGTTTTGTTACCCAGCCCACCCTCAGTATGCAGGTACAAAAGCTTGAAGAAATGCTAAATGTAAAAATCTTTGATCGAAGTAAACAACCCATAATTCCGACAGAAATAGGTGCGCAGATTATTGAACAGGCTCGCCTCGTTCTTCAGGAAAGCCACAAAATTAAAGAGATTATTAGTAGCCAGCAGCAAGATGTTGTTGGTGAACTTAAAGTAGGTATTATACCCACAGTAGCCCCTTATCTGTTACCAAGAGTAATCGCTGCAATGATGGAAAAATATCCCGATCTAAAACTTCTGATTTGGGAATATACTACAGAAGATATCATTCATCATTTAAAAACAGGAATACTGGATTGCGGAATATTGGCCACTCCACTTGGAGACGGCGCAGTAGAAGAAGCTCCATTGTATTACGAAAACTTTGTTACTTACATCAGCAAAAACAGTAAACTTTATAAAAAGAAAACCATAGATGCCGATGACCTGGAGGATGAAAATATCTGGTTGTTAAACGAGGGACATTGTATGCGGTCGCAGGTATTAAACATCTGCAGATCAACCAAGCAAAATCGTCTGCAAGGGCTTACCTATAATACAGGAAGTGTCGAAACGCTTATCCGCATGGTAGATATGAATAATGGCGCCACTCTGCTGCCAGAGCTTGCACTAGAAGAGTTAAGCAACAAGCAGCTAAGCAAGGTAAGGTATTTTAAATCTCCTGAACCTGTCCGTGAGATCAGCCTTGTTACCCATAAAAATTTCATAAAAAAAAGAATGCTTAATGCGTTGAGAGAAGAGATTTTGGCAGTTATACCAAAAACAATGCGCCAGAAAAAGAAAAAGGATATTGTAGGGATATAACTTACATCCCTACTTCACTAACTTACACCCTTTACTTTTCTGCATGAAGTCCGACTTTGTTTCCTTCTGAGTCAATAATAATTGCTATATATCCCGCGGGAATTAGTGTTTTGGGAGCAATAATTTTTCCTCCTGCCTGTTCCACTTTGTCAAGAACAGTTTGAATGCTTGGACTCGCATTAATGTAAACTATCGTCCCGTTACCAGATGGGCTGTTTCTCTCTGTTTTTGACAATACTCCTGTAACTCTCCCTGATGTTGCCTGAACAACATTAGGATCAAACGGAAAGAAAACGGCTTCGTCGTGCCCATCTGCTCTTTTAACCATTTCAATGTCTAAAATGGTTTCATAAAAAGTCTTTGCTCTTTCAGTATCTACTACTGGGATTTCAAACCAAGTCAAAACATTGGTGTTTTTATCAATTTTCTTAAGTAATTCCATGATGTTTCTTTTATAAAAGCCTATTACTACAAAGTTGATAAATGAAAAGGCTAATGACCTGTGACAATCGTCACAAAATCACGAAAGAGTTCTTCTTTTGCGTATTCTGCTTAAGGTTTCCCTTGAAACACCAAGAAATGAAGCCAATTGAGATAGTGAGACCCTTTGCAGGATTTCAGGATGTTTGGTTTCTATATATTCCAGGCGTTCCTGAGCCGAATAGATCTTAAATAGGTTTGCAAATTCTTCCTGTTTAGAGGCAAACAAGCGGATGCAATTACGCCCTAAAGTCTCTATTTCAATCGCCTGTTTTGCAGCCTGAAACAATTTATTCTTATCAAAAACGACTACTGTTAATGGCTCACAGGCGATGATATTAAATTCAGATTTCAGCCCATTGCCAAAACTGTTGACGTTTGTTGCAATATCATTTTCAAAGAAAAACCCTGTGTTTTTTACAACTCCATCAATTTCATAATAGCTTTTACAATAACCATCATCTATATAAAATAGTGAATTACAGACC
>NZ_JBFTNT010000112.1:0-13005 GCF_056397585.1 Pedobacter sp. 05L430
GCTGAGACCGTTACCGGAGATACCTTGTTAAGACTGATGAATTGGTTGCGCTGCCCAGCCAAAAGACCATTTGAACTGTTCATCTGCTGATTACCAACCTGAGCAGAAACAGAATCTGGCACAAAACTGGTCTTTATTGTTGCCGACTCCTTAAGCATGTCGATAGCTGCAGCAGTACCCGTGGTTGTGCGCCAACTGTAATCTTGCTTGGCCGACAGCATCCATTTGCTTAACCCATCTGCAATCTTTGTATTTTGCCCGGCTTGTGTAAAGGCCTCATAAAGCATTGCAATGGTTTCTTCTTTTGAATGGCTCAAATCATCGCCATCTGAAATTTCTTTCCATCGCATTCCATTTAGGTCGTCGTTTATTGCCCGTTGTTGTATGTTACTCAGTTGGGCAAGGGCCTTTTTATAGACTTGGTGATCTGGAGTTGTATATTTTAATGAAACAATGATCCATAAAGCCTGATCATATAAGCGCTTATTGTTGATGTCTTTTTCGGCAAGTTCAAGAGTGGTATTTATTTTTTTGATGACACCAGGATTAAGGGGATACTCGTTTTTCCAAAATGACCGGGAGTAGGCACCAAAAAGATTACCATCTGTACCGTTTGTAGCGTATAAAGAATCGGTATATGTAATTAACCTCTTGATGAAAATTGAATGCCTTTGATAGTCGTTCGCTTGCCATCCTTGCTGATTTAACTTTCCAAATCCTCTTAGTACATAATTAGATATCCAAATATTGCTTTTTCCACCCTCAAACCAGGGGAGCGCGCCGTAGAAATCTTGCATGGAATACAACTTATTTAAATGGTCGGAAATTATGGACCTGTTGCTTATGGTATCTAGAACCTGATACAATTGTTTTTGCTGCTTAGCAGTTTGGTTTGCCAGGTTTAACCAAGGCATGGCCGCTTCTGCAAGTTCATCCGGAAGTTTGCGTTCCGTAGTATCTKAAATGGCATCCGGCGAACGCATTTTAAATGATTTTGCAAGCTCAGGCTGATTACGCATCAGCTGATTTGCGGTTACTCTGGCATAGAGTTTATTAAATACCTGTTCAGAACAATTAAAGGAATAATTGGCTAAAAATGGTAATGAGTTGATTAAGGCTGCTTGTGGCTTAGCATCTGCATAGAGACTAAGGCCATACAAATCTGCGTCGTCTGGTAGCTTAGGAGCCTGTACCAAACTGTCTTTCTTTGAAAATACAAGGGGCACTTGCTTACGCATAAACACTTTTTTGGGCAGTATCGGCAACGTGTGCTCTTCAGCATCTGCCAGGGCGCCTCCATTTACAGTGGTTACAATTGTTAGTGGATTCAGCTGTCCTTCGGGCACTTTAAAAGCAAAACCTGCTGTTTCAGTTAACTTTCCGGCTACTTTAACTATTTTAAAGGCAGGTTCTTTCAGTACTTTTGCAGTCAGGTCTTCACCAGTAACGGCATCTTCTATCTTACAGCTAAGTTTTACGTCCATAGCTGCACTATCCAGATTGCTAATCCTGCTATTCAATACAATTTCATCACCCTGATAGAGCAGGCGTGGCATGTTAGGCTGAACCATCAGGTCAAGGCGTGTATTTAGTTTTCGCTCTGCATATGCAAATAGACCGCTTTTTGTATGTGCCATTAACTTCCAGTTCCATGCGGTTGCTGTTTGGGGCATGGTAAAATTAAAGGTATATAGTCCGTTTTTATCGGCGTATAGTTTTGGATAAAAGAATGCTGTTTCGCTAAAATCTTTACGCACCATTGGTTGCGGTTCAGGAGTTCCCGGTAATATGATCTTTCCTTTGGTGCTAATAATCAGCACGCCATTTGCGGCTTTTGAGCCATAGATAGCAGTGGCATCGGCACCTTTTAATACCATAGCTTCAGTTATGGAGGCTGCATTAAAATCATTTAATGAGCCGGAAAATGGAACACCATCTACTATAATTAGAGGCTGCGCATTCTGAACAAGAGAATTTGTACCCCTTATGTAAATCGCGCTGCCCGTAGTGGCATACCTCACTACGTCGGCTGTGTTATAGCCCCTTACTACAACCTCATTCAGCTGACCATCTTCTAAGCTTAGAAAGCTCGCTGAAGGTACTGCCAATCCAGGTACTCGGCCTCTTAGTTGCTGCAACATAATATCGCCTTCATATTCATTTATGAATTCGCTTTGATTATTGTATTCGTTATTACCGGGCCAATAGTGATAATAGGGCCTGCTGTTATTAATTGTTTGACTCCAGCCCCCATACAGGTAACCACTGAAGTAAGGATTGTTGGGGATGTTCCACTGGTGTGAAGCAAGTTTGTCTAATGCGGCGTCGTACATTCCCGTCATGAGTTGCGCCGCGATATTTTCTTTTGCTGTTTTTACCGATACGGTAAAAGTTTCTTTTGTACCAGGAGCCAGAACCTTCCTGTATTTTTCTATGATAATTTCTGGTTTTGCCGAGGTAGGTGGGGCTAGATAAACGTTTTGGTCATTTATATACAGTTTATTGTTTAGTACATAAGCTTTTGTGAGTACAAGCGATTCTAATGCATCTTTTGGTACGGTAAAAGTATATGCTTGCATTCCCTTACCCTGGTATTGTGTGTGGTAGGTGGTTTTTACGGCAATGCTCTGCTTTTGGCGCACATAATAAGTTAACCCATACACCACATAGGCACTGTCTATGGTAGCAGTGTAATAATCTATTTTATCGCCGGGTTTGGCAGTATTGATGGACAGGTAGTTAAAGTCTTCTAAATTACCGGGAGTGGCGCTTTGCTCAGTATCAAATACATCAAAATTGATGCTGGCATGGCCCGATGTTTTTTCCGATTGGGTTGTAGTTACTGCAAGTTCGTACTTGCCGGCTTGAAGTAATGTTTTGTCTAATTGAAACTGAATAGTACTATCTATTGGTATTGTTTTTTCAAAGATTGATTTCTTTTCGAGGCTTGTCCTGTTAAGGATTTCCTCGTTTGGAAACCATACTTTTAATTGATCTTTAGTGTATTGCCATTGATCTACAATTTCACTACGAGTGGTATCGGGCACTATAATATTCTGAAAAATGCTGATATGAATTTCCTTAGGTTTAAACTTGCTATTTTCTGTTTTTGCATTGATGTTTAGCTTTGGGAGGCCTTTTCTGTCGTACTGATCTACTGCCGGAATGTTGATCTTGACCGGCCATGAAGATACGCTGAATGTGTTATCCTGGCTGGTGGTTTCGCCAGTGGCTTCTGTGGCCGTGGCTGATAACCTGTAAGTGATAGCCCATTCCTTATCGGGATCAGGATTTTTTTTCGGCAGGTTTACATCATTTACTTTTATCACTAACAAGCCCTTTTCATCAGTATAACCGATTGTATCTGTTACTATGGGATTGATATATGGGGCATTTCCAAAATAGTTAGATTCTCTTATTATCTGGTAAGTAATTTTTACACGGTTAAGATCTGCACCGCTGAGCGACTTCACTTTAAGCTTTAGCTCAAAAGGTTCGCCGGGTAATGGCCCTTCGGCAGGTTTTTCCATAGTTATTTCCATTGTTGGCCGTTTGTATTCCTCGACCTTAAAATAACCATTATCGCCATCAATTACATCGCCATCAATAGACCATTGCCCGGTCATTGCATTTTTTGGAATAACAAAAGAACCCGAAAAACTTCCATAATCATCAGGAACAAGCTTTATGGAATCAACGGTTCTATAGTTAGGGTCTTTTAATTCCAATAGGGGTTCATTGTCTGCCATCCAGCTTTTAAAATACTTATTTGCTTTACTGAAGACGATGTTTTGACCTGTTGAAGGATCTCTGGTAAGCATAATAACTTTATATTGTACGCGCTGCCCCGGGCGGTAAATTCCTCTGTCGGTATAAATTTGCAATTTTGTCTGGGCGTCATAAAATTCTTCCAGGTCATCATAAGCCTCAGTATTGTATATCTCCCGTGGTAAGTTCCTCTTGGGCCTATTAAAATCGTGCATTAGGGTATCTTTGCCAGAAACGAACATGAATTCTTTTGAGGTGTAGGTTTTTTTTATGGATGTAAAACCCTTTAAATTGGTGCTGACCTGTTCCGTTGCTACTACTTTTACGCCACTTATGGGGAAGCCCGTTTTTCTGTTCAACACTATAAAATGATCTCCGGTATTCA
Organism: Pedobacter sp. 05L430; assembly: GCF_056397585.1. Lineage (NCBI taxonomy): Bacteria > Pseudomonadati > Bacteroidota > Sphingobacteriia > Sphingobacteriales > Sphingobacteriaceae > Pedobacter > Pedobacter sp. 05L430. The sequence continues at coordinate 4,154 of NZ_JBFTNT010000112.1, forward strand.
CAACAGCCAGATCAGACACCTGAAAATGAATGTATTCCATGTGGCTAAGGTTGGCTGCAGTTTTAATCTCGGAAGGCGAGAAAATTACATTATAGGTGCCCACTGGCAAACTTTCGAGCTTTAGGTAGAGTGCATGTTTGTCGAAATCATCAGTTCCGGCAGGTAAGAGGAAGCTGGAATCGCGGATAGCGGGGCGGTTGAGCAGTACTTCTATTCGTTCTGTTTTTAAGTTCGGAAATTTCTCTTTGATACCAATTTTAACGATTCGGTAATAGATTTTTTGTATACCCCTATATCTTGCTGTAAGCATGATTGGCGCTTCCGTCATCTGGCGGTCTGTCACTTGAACATTGATCTCTTGATTTTTAATCTTTTTAAGCRAGGTTTCCAGTGTTTTTTTATACGCTGAAAACTCATTTACAACGCTCTGGTGCTGCTCATACAATTGGACAGCTTGTCTAAGGTATCCTTTGTATTGAGCTTCAAACTTTAGTCCGTATTTGATTCCCTTGTAATATTGATACTGAAACAAATAGAAAGTAGCTGTGGCTTGAATGGTGTTTAATGGAGAGGAGAGGTTTTTTTTGAGGTAAGTAGTCCATGCGTTCGACAAGATATTGGGCATCCGGGAATAGAAATAATATTTGATAAGCATCTGAATGTATTGCAGTTCTTCGGGTTTCGAATTGTGTTTGCGCATCCATAATGTATAGGTGTCCATCAAATGTGAATGGATTTTGGCGGTGTCTAATGACGATTGTAAGGCTTGCTGAAAGCCTTTGGGTTCAGATACTATAAGTGTCTGAATATCTTGATCGGACAGGTTTAGATCGGTGGTTTTTCCTGTTTCGAAGCCAATGCGCTCGGTAAGCGCTATGTCTGCAAGGTCGGCTTTAAACAGTAACTTATCGGCATTGGATGAGAGCCACGAGATATCTATACTTTTACCTGGTATGGCCGAGCCACTGAGCCGTAAAGCCTCTTTGAAATGAAACCTAACAATGCTGTCGCGCTGTAATAAATTCATGGCACCATAGTTAGGTTGGAGGTTCTTAGTTTCGTAGGTGCTGGGCCTAAACTTTAAGTGCTTGTGCGCAAAGAAAAGTACTCTGCGCGCCTGCATCAGGTGCATTGCAGTTTTTAGTAAGGTTGATGATTTTTTGTTGATGAGCAAACTATCAATAAAAGCGCTGTTCCTGAAATATAAACTGTCCTCAGTTTTTAAGTCTTTTATTAGCATAGCGTAATACAAGCATCGCGCTAAAGCAATATCATTGTTGATTCTGATAGATTCCTCTTTTTTTGAGTTGACGGTTTTAAGCGTTTCTTCGAGTTGAGTTCTTGTTCTTATGGAATTTTCAATGTTCGTCCACTCATCATTAAGGTCGGTTTGGGCAAATGCTGTTGATGCATTAAAAAAAGCGAATAGTATGCAAGCTAGGATAAGACGCATGAGAGAAACATTAATTTTGTGTAATGCAATTTAGTGATTTGAAATTCACTTTTATAGTAGAAAAACTTCAATGCCATCATCTCGACTTGAGGAGAGATCTCTTGAAGAGATTGGAAAATTATAAATTCTATAATATCTTCGGTTCAAATGAAAAAAATATTCCTGCTACCCATCTTTTTTATAATCCTGGCATTGAGCGCTCGATCTCAAAATGTAACAAGCTTACCAGATTCAATTTATTCAGGAGAACAGGGCAAGATGCATGTGCAAGGCGTTGCTGTAGATAAAGCCAATGGATATGTTTATTTTTCTTTTACAGATAGGCTCATTAAGATGGATCTTTCGGGCAAACTGATAGGCAGTGTAACCGGTTTTGTAGGGCACCTTGGCGATTTGGATTTTAATGCAGCCGACGGGAAGATATATGGTTCGCTGGAATATAAGAATGATGCTATTGGTAAGGGGATCAGGAAATCATTGGGTGTACAAAACAACAATGAAAACGGTTTCTATATCGTGATATTTGATGGTTCCCGCATTGTGCGCCCTGATATGAGTGCAGAGAAAGAAGATTTGCTACGCACTGTTTACATAAAGGAAGCGGTAAAAGATTACCAGGACAGCGTACAGACTGCCAATGGTAAAAAGCCACACAGGTTTGCCTGTTCCGGAATAGATGGTGTTGCTTTTGCCCCGGCAATAGGAAGTGCTGATACCAATAAAAAATACTTGTACGTTGCGTACGGTGTTTATGGTGATACCGACAGAGATGATAATGACCATCAGGTTTTATTAAAGTACGATATCGCCAACTGGGATAAATATGGGCAGCAGTTATCGCAGGATAAATTGCACCATTCGGGACCTGAAAAGCCTTTGGATAAATACTTTGTAAAAACTGGCAGCACCCGTTATGGCATTCAAAATCTGGCTTATGATGCTTATACCGGGAAGTTTTTTGCCGCAGTATATCATGGTGCTAAAACGCAGTTTCCAAATTACGACTTGTTTGTAATTGATGCACATCAAAAGCCGGGTAAAGGTCAAATATCATCGGGTAATGAAACGATAAAAGTTCAAACTCTTTCTTTGTTGCAGGCAGGGCCAAAAGATGCAAATACGGGTATAAGCGGTTGGCGCTTTGAATGGGGAGCCACTGGTTTATGTCCTTTAGACGATGGGTTGTTTTATATTTCGCACAATAAAAAAAGCGAAGACGGACAGGAGCAGAGCACCATTTATAAATACAAATGGATAGGAGATGCTCAGAGCTCTTTTTCGAAAGCCAATCTTGAACTGCCCCTAAAGAATACTTCGCCACAGTAAATGTAACCTGCCTTTTCAAAAACATGCTTCATGGCTCCGTTATCAAAGTTGGTATCGGCTTTAACGCTGTGTATGTTGTTTCTTTGCGCAAAATCTTCAATGAAGTTCAACATCTTTCCCGATAAGCCTTTGCCAAGATAGTCTTCGGAAATTGCGACTCTGTGAAAGACAACAAAATCACCATCCGTTAACCATTTTCCTTTTATTTCTGCATAGGCAGGTTCGTCGTTAATTAGAATTGCACAATAGCCAGTAATGGTATCTCCATCGGCCATTACAAAACCAGCTCCCTTAGCTATGTCATTTTCAATTACTGTAGGGTTTGGATAACCATCCTGCCATTGGTTACTGCCATCTTCTTTTCTGCGCAGGATTGCTTTTTGCAGAATCACCCATATTTGGGGCAAATCATTTAATGTTGCTTTTCTAAAAACGTATTCCATAGTAATGCAAAGTTTGTTAAAAATATGCGTCTATACAACTCACAATGAAGAGGGAAATAAACTATGATATATCGGTAACTAATAGATCGATATTATATCTAATTTGTAAAACCAAACATTTAAACATGAAAATACAGCTTCTGTTGTTCTTATTATTAATAACCCTTAGCGGGTACTCACAAAACAAAAAAGAGGCTTTAACTCGTGAATTGGTTAGCGCTGAGACTGATAGGATTTATGAAAAGCTGGTGAAAATCAGAAGAGATATTTATGCAAACCCTGAATTGGCAGGGAATGAAAAACGTACTCAGGAGATCATAAAGAAATATTTACTGGATTTAGGCATCGAAGTTAAAACAGATACTTACGGGCATAGCATTATAGGTATTTTAAACGGAGAAAAAAAAGGAAAGAAGATAGCATGGAGAGCTGAAATGGATGCTTTACCAAATGGGCAGCATGGTTGTGGCCACGATGTACATATGGCAATTGGATTAGGAATAGCAGAAATACTTGCAAAAAATAAAGAGTCAATAAATGGAACGGTATATTTTATATTTCAACCAGAAGAAGAAACATTTGTTGGCGCAAAAAAAATGATTGAACAAGGCTTGTTTTCGATAATCAACCCCGATGAAATTTATAGTTTACATGTAACAGCATTGCCTGTGGGGCAAATTATGGTTAAACCAAATGAAATGTTTGCCTACCAAAAACGAATAAGAATTAAACTAAAAAATGAGCTATCCAAAGAGGAAGTTAAAGGGCTTACCAGGAAAATGTACAGTTCATTATCTCGCTCACAACTTAACAGTAAGCCCTGGGAAATACAACATATGAGTGACCCTAAAATAGGATTGATGAATCCGAATACAATCTTTAAGGACTACATGATTGTGGATGATAAATTTAATATCTACTCAGAGAAAGACGAGCTTTTTTTAGAAACATATTTATACGAGACAAATCAATCGAACCTCCAAAAAATCATACCTAAAATTGAACAGTTAATTGGAGAAGAAAGATATAAAGATAAACTGCTTTCTATTTCATTTATACAGGAAAATCCAACTGTAGTTAATGATGAGAAATTGACCAAAAGCGCAATAAAAACACTAAACGGAATCTATGGATCCAATTTAGTTGTGCCTGATTACGGACAAGCTCCTTATTTTAATGATGACTTTGCTTACTTTCAGCAAAAAGTACCAGGTGTTTATTTTTTCTTAGGTGGTTCTAATATTGAAAAAGGAATTGTAGCAATGAATCATGCACCTAATTTTAATGTTGATGAAGAAAGTATAAAAATTGGTGTCAGAAGTTTTTCATCCTTAATTATGGAAAGACTAAACGATAAAAAATTATACCAAAAAGGAAAGTAGAATACAATCTGTATATTAGGAGTTACTAATCACACACGCTCATGCAAATCCACAAAAAGAGACTTTTCATCCTGCTTTTATGCGCTCTTATACCCGTAGTAAGGTTATGTGCACAAACGTTGCCAGACGCTATTACAAAAAAGATAGATGGTTTATTTACGAAATGGAATACGCCGAATACACCCGGCTGTGTGATTGGGATTGTACGCAATGATTCGTTGATTTATGCTAAAGGTTATGGCCTGGCCAATATGGAATATGGTGTGCCCAATACTCCAGAAACCATTTACCATATGGCATCTGTTTCTAAGCAGTTTACGGCTTATGCAATTGTTTTGCTTGCCCAACAGGGGAAACTTAAGCTAGATGACGACATCCATAAACATCTTCCCTGGTTCCCGGATCTGAAAGAAAAAATTACGATCCGGAACTTACTGAATCATACCAGTGGCATAAGAGATCAATGGCAATTGCTGGCCATATCGGGCACCAGACTCGATGATGTAATTACACAGGAGCACATTGTTAAAGTGCTGAGCAAGCAACAGGCACTGAATTTTAAACCGGGTGAAGAGTATAGTTACTCTAACAGTGGTTTTACCATGCTAGCTGAAATTGTAAAATCTGTTACAGGCAAAACGCTTAGACAGTTTACAGATTCTGTTATTTTCAAGCCTCTGGGAATGAACRGTACACACTTTCATGATGATTATACGGAGGTGGTAAAGAACCGGTCTTACTCGTATTACCCGCGGGAAGGCGGTGGTTTTAACAATAGTATTTTATCGTACTCAAACGCAGGAGCAACCAGTCTGTTTACCAATGTTGACGATATGGCTAAATGGGTAATGAACTTTTACAAACCTACGGTGGGTACGGCAGAGGACATTAGACTATTAACGCAAAAGGGGAAATTTAATAACGGCAAAGAATCTGACTATGCATTGGGAATTGTTAACAATACCTACAAAGGGTGGAGGCAGTATTCGCATAACGGCGCCGACGCTGGTTACAGAACATCGGTTGTTACTTTTCCTGATCTAAAAATGGGTTTTATTGTTTTTAGCAACGTTGGGGATTTTAATCCTGGTGGTAAAGGTTACGAAATAGCTGATCTTTTTATTAAAGATACCACCGCAAAAGCAACTAAGCCAGAGGCCAAGCCAGTTGATACCAATAAAGCCGTATTAAAAGACATTACAGCTGCTAAAAAATTCGAGGGTAATTATATTGCTGATGATGGGGCACAGTTTGGTTTTAAATTGAAGAACCAAAAATTGTATTGGGACAGGTATGGCCGGTCTGACGTTTTATTAGAAGCCGAAAAGGGTACTTTTATGGTTGCTTCTTCACCTGATGTTAAATTTCAGTTCAGCACAGCAAAGGGAGATACCGTTGTTAAGCAATGGTGGCCTGATGGGAAACGTTCTTTGATTAAGTACGCAGTTAGCAATCAAACAGATAAGCAGTTGCAGGCATATGCAGGAACGTATTATTGTCCGGAACTGGACTGTAAATACGGCATTGTTTTAAAAGGGCATGATTTGATATTAACGAATAGCAAATACGAGGATAGTAAATTAAAGCTTATAGGAAAGAATCATGCTGGTACTGACTATTGGTGGATGGGTCATCTAAAAATGCTACGTGACAATAAAAATCAGATCATAGGTTTTGAAGTTAATGATGGCAGGATTATGCATTTGCGGTTCAATAAAATAGAGTAATTTATTTATACCAATAATGTTGGTCTATTCTGGTGATCCCGGGTTTGCCTATATCGGTTAATATTCTTCTTGCGCCGACAAGTGTAGCGCTTTGCCTGCCATCATAATTGTCGGCAGAGGGTACAAGACTGTTTATTCTGACCATTCCAGCCGCCTGGATAAACTCGCCCTTGCCCATATAAATGGCAGTGTGAGTTACCCTTCCATCATTGAATCCTCTGCGTTTGGCTGCCGAAAAGAACAACAGATCTCCGGGTTGCAGATTTCTTAAACACTTATCTACGCTAATGCTGTCGTTTTCTAGAACATCAACTGGCTGACCAATTAAGGCTTGTTGAGAGGCATCACGCGGGATAATCACGCCATTTAGAAAAAAGGACATTTTGGTGAAGCCACTGCAGTCGACACCCTTGCCGGACGTGCCGCCCCAGAGGTAAGGAACGCCCAACAGGCTTTGTGCTGTGGTTAAAATTTTTTCGGCATTTGGATCGGGTCTGGTAACCCAGGCTTGGTACAGGCTGGCTTGTCTTTTAGGTAAATATGCTGTTCTGCCGTCAGGATAGCCTACTTTGTAGAACTTTTTCTCTTCACCAAGTAACTGGAGGATATTGCCGCCAACCAGGTCAGATACTCGCTGCGCATTTTCATCGGGTGTGTTGAAGCTATGGCCATAGTCTGCAGTAAATACGACCTTTTTTGCCCTTTGCCAGGTTTCAAAACCYGATTTGTTCATGGGGGTTATGGCACCCACATCTGTCCACGATATATAACCATCAGGAGTTTGCACTAAATAGAACCCTCCGTGTTTTTTAAATACTTTAATTGGTGTGCCCAGCAACATTTGCGTCATCATCTCTGCCGCATTTTTCGGGTAGGCTCTGTTGTTGCAAACCGAGAGATTGGCTACCCCGTATTCCATCCCGTGTAAGGAGGGCTCTGGCAGCAATACGCCGCTGAATTTAATTGAAGGTGTGTTTGGCTTTAGTTTATCAAATTCTTTCAGCGCTTCCTGAGAGGTGCTTTCCAATTTGGCCGAATCACCAGTAAGCTCCAGGTTAAAATAAACTGAACGCTTATCTGGTGCATATTTTTTTTGAATGGTAGCCGCAACACTGCGAAAAACGGCAGTATCTGACTGTGCTTTAAGTGTAAAAATACTTAAAGAGAAAAGCAGACCCAAACAAAGACTTTTCATAGTTGTCAAATTAAATGATTTCGATAAGGAGAAACCTTTAACGAATATAGCTAAATGAAGGTTACAATGAAAAGAAAGGCGTTGTTGTGGCAGCTGCCGTTATTACAATCGCCGTCACGATAGGAGAGATCTCTTGGAGTAGCATAACCAAGAGATCCCTCAGTTCTTCGGAATGACGGCGGTGATCGAAATGCCCGCCTTAAAATGTAGGAGGCGTTGGTTTTAGATCAGAATCCAGAAAATCATTGACCATCGGAATTATCCAATCCATATGCTGCATCATACCAATATGCGTTGTGCCGGGAATTATAGCTAACCGGGATTTAGGCAGCCCATGTATATCGCCCATTTTGCCTCCGCCTTTAGCACGAAACAGCTCAAGCGCGTGCTCATATTGTACTCCGTCGGCATCACCTATGGCTATAAATACTGGAGCTTTTATATTTTTTACTTCCTTAGACCAGTCATAAGGCTTTACGTCTATACTAAGAACCTTTTTTACATACGCAGGGAAATTTTTAGGATCGTTTCCAAGACTGTCGTATTGTTTTTCGATAGGAGAGCCCTTGAACATGTCTGCATTCATTGTAGCAAAAATTCACGAGGGATATCCTTTGTGCGGCCATGGCCCTGCATCTCTGCAACAATTATTTTCCGGTTTTTGGCAAAAACAGGTATGATGTGCGACCAGTTTAAAGGTATATTCATAAAGGAACCATGTAGCAGTACAATGGGTTTACCTTCGCCATAAACTTCATAGTACATTTTTAGCCCGTTTACATCAGCATAGCCACTGTCGGCTGGCTGTATGGGTTGGTTGTTTGCCGTTTCTTTTTGTTCGGTTGAAACGGCTTGTGTATCCTTATTACGCGGTTGGCAGGAAGCCATTACTGCCACAACAATAGCAATTGAGAGATTGATTATAATATGCTTTTTCATATTGTAAGGTTTTGTTACAATACAAATCTAGGGACCAAATGCTGTACCGTTGCTGTGAGTATGCGACAATATTAGGGGGAAAATACGACATACAGAATATGTTTCAATATCCATATATTGGTTGTTTATTGTAAGCTAACTATATGCCTTTAAGATTTCTTTTGTTTCTGCTGATTTTAATTTGCCATCAAGCCGGGTTATTTGCTCAGTCTGTGAGTGTCCCTTCCCGACAAGATACACTTAAGGGTAGTATAACTAAAGATAGAGAATGGTGGGATATAAAATATTACGCATTGGCTATTGAACCTGATTTTGGAAAAAAAACAATTCAGGGTAAAAATAGTATCACCTTTGAGGTAATAAAAAGTAACCATAATAGGTTTATGC
>NZ_JBFTNT010000113.1:0-12055 GCF_056397585.1 Pedobacter sp. 05L430
CGATTAGGAGATGATCAGAAAATGAAGTTTTATAATAGCAAGGCCCGTGAACTGGCTGTTAAAATTGGTGACAGCCTTGCCATTGCCCGTAGCTACGATAATGAATCGCAGATTTATGCCAGGCAGAATCAGAATGAAAAATCTTTGCAATATAGTAGGTTATATTTCAATTATCTGAAAAAACATAACAACCTAAATGACATTGCTTTTAACAATCTGGCCACATCTTTTATTCGAAATAAGCAGCCCGATTCAGCAATCAAATATTATCGTGAGGGTATTGAACTCGAAAAAAAGAATCTGTTTAAAAAACGAAAAGGACTGTATTACAACGGCCTTAAAGATGCCTATGTACTAAAGGGAGATTTTGCCAGGGCGATGGAGGCYGCAGATTCTGCTTATACTATCGAAYTCAGGAATTTTCAGGCAATTGAAGCGGTTAAAATTGCGGAATTGCAGGAGAAATACGAAACTGAAAAAAAGGACCAAAGTATTCAAGAACTAAACGAGCGAAATAAGTTAAACGAAGCCGCTATAAAGCAGCAACGCTGGACGCTTGTTTTACTCACATTGATTTTTTTGAGTATTTTTCTTTTCTTTTATATTCTTTACAATCAACAGCGTTTAAAGCAAAAAAACAGATTACTAAAATCTGAGAACCAAAGACTAAATATTGAACAAAAGTTGTTGCAAACTCAACTAAATCCACATTTTATTTTTAATGCAATTGCGAACCTTCAGAGTTTAATAGCCTCGGGTCATGTTGAAGAACCTGTTTGTTATCTTAACTCATTTTCTAGTTTACTGCGAGGAGTTTTAGAGCAAAACAGAAAGGATTTTATTGAGTTAAGTGAAGAATTAAATTCCTTAAATAACTATATCCGACTTCAACAAATGCGTTATGTAGGTGTGTTTGATTATCAGATAATTGTAGATGAAGGTTTAAATCTTGAACACATACTTATCCCTCCAATGCTTATACAACCCTTTGTAGAAAATGCCATAGAACACGGTTTTAGACTTATAAGTCATAAAGGCATGTTAAACATCTCATTTAACAAGGTAAATGAGATGTTATTCATAAGTGTGGATGACAATGGCAGTGGACTCAGAAGTAATGATGTAAACAAACAAAAGAAGCAATCCTTAGCCCAGGTTATTTTGAGAGAGCGATTGGCACTACTTTTTTCATCACATGAGCAAAGTGCAAAATTTACGGTTAACGATAAAAAAGAAGGCCATGGCGTAATCGCTGAAATCACAATACCCTTAATTGAAGAATAAAAGACGATAAAAATGAAATTATATATCCTCGAAGATGAAGTGCGAATTATGCAGCATATTTTGCAGATTGTAAAAAAAATCAGCTATCTCGAAGTAGTAGGCGTCACAGATAGAGTTTCGATAGCTGCAATCGAGATACCTGCATTGGCACCGGATATTATTCTTGCGGATATCCGGCTAAAGGATGGTGATAGCTTTCACCTTTTCGATGAGATCGGAATGAATGATTTTCAGGTAGTTTTTCTTACTGCTTATGATCAGTATGCAATTCAAGCATTGAATTTAGGTGCTTTCGGCTACCTGCTTAAACCTATAGATGAGATTTCTTTAAGTGCAATTTTTAATAAATGTTTTCATCATCGGGAACAGGAAAGCTTTAGTCAGCAGCAATTGGCCATTGCCAAAGCACATTACCTTGCACAAGGAGTAGGCGCAGCCAGACGTGTTGCACTAAAAAGCATCGAATGCATTGAAATCGTTGCGATAGATGACATTGTGTTTTGTAAGAGTGATAAAGGATATACAACCTTTTATTTAATAGATGGAAGAGAAATACTTGTTTCAAAAGGGCTAAAAGAATATGAGAGCTCACTTACCCCATTCGGTTTTTTGAGGTGCCATCAATCTTATCTGGTAAATTTTCAATTCGTTAAAAAGTATTACCGTGAGGGTTACTTACTGATGGAAAATAAAGCACAGATATTGGTCTCAAGCCGAAAAAAGGAAGAGGTGTTAAAGTATTTAGAGAATATTGCTTAGTTCGATAAACTCATATCTGTTTGTTCGGAATATACCGGCTAATCGGCCCTCACAAACCATTCATCATAAGCCGCCTCTTGCCCATTTCCATCTGTAAGTATGCCGGATGTATGGAGCTTACCGTTTTCAAATTTTAAATCAAATTTTGCTTTCATGCTCTTAAAATCCTTGTATGAAGCAAAACTAATAAACTCTTCATAAACACCATTTTTTAAGGTGTATAGGCCACCCGCACAGGATACTACAAGCTTCTGGTTATCTGCCTTTGGAATAGCCTGTTCACGTATGACTACAACCATGCCCGGAGTAAATACTTTGCGCATGCTTGCCGAGGTGCTATCTGCAGTAAACACGCTGCCATCAGGATTATTTACCCGCTGAGATATTACTCTCCAGGTCCCGGTTAGTTCTTTGCTTTGTGTCGGAACTTCAACCTTGCTATACCATTCATCGTAAGTGGTGATGATTCCATCAGCACCCGAAAGGGTACCAACTGTATGCATTTTGCCATTTTCCATTGTCAATTTAAACTTCACCTTTAGGTCCTTATAGTCTTTATAGGAAGCAAATTCTGTAAACTCTTCATAAACGTCGCCATTTAAAGAATAATGGCCGCCGGCACAAGAAACTACCATTTTTTGATTGTCTAATTGTGGTATTCTTCTTTCGCCGACATTAACAAACATGGTTGGCGTATAAACCTTTATCTGATTTAAAGCGGCACTATCGGAAGTAGTTACACCGCCTTCAGAATTTATAATTTTTTGAGATACCAATCTCCAGGTCCCTTCAATGTTAAGCCGGGTTTGCCCAGATGAATTTAGGGAGAAGATCACTAATATAGCGATGGTAAGAGAGATAATTTTAGCGTTCATACTTATATTTAGTTTCTCTAAGATAAGAATCTTATTTAATGAAAAGATGATCTTGCCAATAAAGGCCTGTCACTTGTGTAACTGCTCCCGGGTAAAAACAATGAGCTAAAAAATGGATGATATTGAACATTTTATAAAATGGATAAGTTGGCAATCTGAAAAAGAAGGAATCATGCTTTTAATGGAATGGAATATGAGAATATGGCGCCATTTGGTTCTGCATTCTGTGCCCAAATTCGACCCCCAAGTTTTTGAATAAAATCTTTGCACATGGAAAGGGCTATCCCCGCTCCATGTTGTGTAGATGAACCGAAGTTACTGGATACTGAAAATAGTTTACTGAGCGTCTGCTCATCCATTCCGCGGCCTTCATCTGTTATGGATATAGTAATCAAATGATCGTCCTGTGTGCAACTAATTGTAATTGTCCCACCCTCAGGGGAGAATTTAGCGGCATTAGACAGTAAATTTCGATTAACGAATTGTAGCATTTCCTTATCCGATGTTGCAATTACGTATTTTGGTATTTGGTTTGACAATGTTATCTTTTTTGGAATCATTTGCGGCATAACAATGTCAGCCGATTCACTAAAAAGGTCATGCAGTACTAGTGTTTCAGCTTTATATTGATAACCGGACAATTGTTGTTTGATCCATTGCAATATGATGTCGAATGACTCCAGCATATCTGARGCTCTCTTTTCTATATCACCATAAAACTGTTCCATTTCCTCTTTCGTAAATTCTGGATTGTCCTTCATTAAACCAGCAATGCTTATTGTAGAGATAAGTGGAGTTCTGAAATCATGTGCTAAAATAGAGAAGAGTTTGTTTTTGAATTCGTCCGTTGCCTGTAGGGTCTTATTTTGTTCCAATATTTGCCGGTTGAGTTTTCCCAGCTCACTTTCATGTTTACGCGAAACCTGGTATAAGCGATACATGAAAAGGAGTAGAAATAAACTGACTACACAAATGGACACCAGCAGCCATATTTTGGTCTTGCTATTTTTATTTATGATACTTAAAACAGCATTATCACCTTGTATGATATTGTATTTAATGTAATCTCCAACAAATTTTTTCAAATTCTCATTCTCTTCGGCCATTGTGGTTTCCAGTAGCTTCTGAACGCTGATAATTTTATCCTTATTGCCCAATAATTCAGTAAAGCTTAAAACATCCTGCAATAATGGGATCAACGCCACTACATAACCGTTTTCTTTAGCCAATTGATAACTACTCCATGCATAATGCAAAGCACTATCTGGTTGGTTTTTATAATATCGGGCGTAGGAATTCAACAAGTAAATTTCCTGTTCATTAAGCTCATATTTTCGCGCTTCAGCTAAGGCATCAGCCAGCACCTTTAACGATTCTTTAATACGACCTTTTTTTAGTAGAAAATCGGATTCTAACTCCTTTACTCCAATTAGCATTCGGTAATCATTATACCTGGAAGCAATTTCCCGAGTTTTATTTATATAGTACTGACTACTATCATCAGAAAGAGTTGAATTAGCCATGCAATAATTGGCATACGCCAGGCTCATAATACTGTCTTTACTTCCTGTTCGAATGACCTGTCTCAAAAGATTAAGAGCTTTTGTAGAATCATTAAGACTTCCATATACATTGCTCATATTTATTGTTACCTGACTAACGTTTGCGCTGTCCTTTTGAGCGCTATAAGCAGACAATGCTTGGGTTAATAGTTGAAGAGATTCCTGGTACATCCCCCTCATAGCGAAAATAGTCGCTATAACATTATCAGCATMTGCTACTCCTTTCGGATATTGTAACCTAGTGGCCATCTCTTTGGCCTTTATACTATAATAAAGAGCGCTATCCAGATTCCGCATATGATAGAGCATTCCTAAGCGGTTTATGGAATTGATATAACCGATACTGTCTTTAACAGAAGACAATTTCTGTTTCTCTGCTCTTATTAAATTGGATTGTCCTTGTATTGTGCCATAACAAAATAGTAGGACCGGCAAAAAGTAAGGCAATAGTTTTGGTAAGCGCATGGTGAAAATAGGAATAGATCAAACTAATTTAGTTTTTAATTTAAATAAACTCAATTGAAAATAGACTTATTCATTTCATTTATTTATAGATTGCGCCTTGAGATGGTTACAGAATTTGCATCCGTTTATTTAATAGCGGTCTATAGGTGTCAGATACAGGAATCATAGTGTGATTGACGATTAATGTGCCCCCCTCAATGGAATCTATTTTTCCAAGGTTAACAATAAAAGACCTGTGCACTTTGAAAAATGTATTTTCGGGTAATTTTTGTTCTACAGATTTCAAGGATGAATGGATAGAGTAGTTGGTATTTGAAAGGAAAATTTTTATATAGTCTCCCTTAGCTTCAAAGTATAAAATATCAGATAATTTAATTCGTTTAATGATATTTGAATCTCGGATAAACACAAATTCATCTGCTTCATTTGCAGCCTGCTTTTTGGTTTTGATCAGATTTCGAGCCTTTTGTACCGCTTTCAAAAACCGAACAGATCCTATTGGTTTTGTTAAAAAATCAACTACGTTTAAATCAAAAGCTTCTATAGCATAATCTATTTGAGAAGTAGTAAAAATAATCATAGGGTTTTTACCCTCTAACAATCTTGCTAGCTCAATTCCGCTCATTCTGGGCATCTCAATATCTAAAAAAATGATATCAATATCGTTGTTAAGAATAATCTGATGGGCTTCGGCGGCATTTGTACATTCACCAACCAAGAATAAGGATGGGTCTAAAGTTATTAATTTCTTTAAAACGGCTCTAAATACCGCCTGGTCATCTACAATTAAGCAATTCATCAGAAATAATCTATTTATTAATCCAATATACGTTAATATTTCTATTCAGTAAAGGTACAGCCCGTATTAAACATCACTATAAATTATAACGCTTCAAATCCCCATTTCGACGACAGAATTTGCCTTTCTATCTCCTTTTCGTTTCGCAGATCGTGTTTCAGCAATAGTTTTGATTAATCAATTCACAAAAATATAAGCTATTATGAAAACTATTAAAAACTTTATCATCGTAATTATTTCAGTATTATCTGTCCAATTAGCCAGTGCTCAGTCCATTTCAATGAAAGATCCTGTTAGTTTTAAACTAAAAAATGGGTTGACCATAATTGTTGCAGAGAATGGGGAAAGTAAAAAAATATTTGCAGGTTTTACAGCAGATGAGCGAGCAACTGAAAGCAGTAAATCTGGTGTGCAAGAAGTATTTAACGTTATGATGAATTTCAGCGATAAGGGCGGTAATATAGCTGCAAATACCTCCGATTTTGCTGCCACCTTAATGATATTCTCAAAATCAATACAGGAACCTGCCTTAAACCAAACTTTTTTTGAAACAGCCTTAGCAAAAGTAATTACTAGTGTGAATGCGAAAGACCGCTATTATCCCGAAACAATTACAGAGGCATCACTTCAGGCTATAACTTTAAACGATATCAAAGCATTTTATAGTAAGAATATTATTCCTTCAAATGCATATCTGACTATTGTGGGCAATATCTCTGTCTCCGAGGCTAAAGCTTTAGCAAAGAAATCTTTTGGGGAATGGAACAACCGTTCTAACTCGGAACTATTGGCTACCAAATAGCCTAAATTTAATGGATGAGTTATTGATTAGCTGTACAGAATTATTTTTTTGCAGCTTTTCCTGTTATGGTATATACAGGTTGATATGAGATTGGATTTAGGCTAGGGCTTTATTTGCATTAAATCAATTCATTACAATAGAGCAATAGGGCTTCGTGAATCGGCACCGCATTCGGGAATATGTTGGTGCGTGCCACATTTGGTAAATATGGTGTTTTGGTGTTTATCCTAATACTTACTTTACCGGCTTATATCGAGGAAGGTTTGTGGGATGGTTTTATATGGAAGGAACACACCAACGTATTTTCTATTTTCTCTTCCCTGCCACAAATAATGGACATCAGTATACTAACTTTTCTAGTCCCTTTACTTGCACTGTCACAAAGTACGCATTATGTACTGGATGGCTTTATTTGGAAATTGAAAAGCAGTGAGGGAAAATAGCCTAAAACATCCGCTCATTTTTTCTTGTAAATCTCCATTATGATCGATAAAATGACCTCTAGGTGTTGCAAGGGACTCCCAGCTACCCCGCATAGACTAATATTAAAATCAACTAAAAATCTGAAAATCAACTGATTTCAGGTTTTTTTTGTTTTCCGACCAGAAGCAAAATATGTAACTTTTCTCACCATTCTGGTGAGCAGTGGCCATTATCACTTAAACATGCATCATGATAACATAAATGTAGTGATCAGTTCCTGATGCCTTTTATTTCAGCTTCTTTTCTCTGGCATCAAGACCAGCATATTGCCCAATGTTTCGGCTGTCCGTGTAAGGTTATCTGCTGTACATGCCAACGCAGTTGTGAGATCGTCTGGCTGGTTTCCAATAGGCATTAATACATCGAAATATGCCTGTAAATTTACATTCCGTTTCAGTGGCACCTTCCCCGCGAAGGCAACCACAGGCAGCCCTTTAAGTTTGGCACGGTATGCTACGCCAAAAGGCCCTTTTCCCTGTAAGGTTTGCGCATCAATACTCCCTTCCCCGGTGATGACCAGATCTGCCCGCTCCAGTGAAGAATTAAAATCTGTAAGTGAAAGAAAATGATCTATTCCATTTACCAGTCGGGCATTCAGAAATGCATATAAGCCTGCAGCTGCGCCTCCTGCAGTGCCTCCGTACTTTATCGCAGCCATATCCCTGCCTGTATGGTGTAAAACCACGCCTGAAAGTTTGTTAAGCGCCTGGTCCAATTTTTTTACCTCATCCGGGGAGGCACCTTTTTGCGGGCCGAATACAGCCGCAGATCCCTGGTTACCTAGTAGCATATTGTCTACATCGCACAAAACAATCACTTCACATTTCAATATTCTTTCGTCAAGGGCTGAAAGGTCAATAGTCGCTAAATCTCTAAGATCCTTAGGAAGAATGGCTAACTCATTGCCGTTCGCTGCTAAGAAACGGACACCAAGGGCACGCAAAATGCCGGTGCCACCATCCACAGTAGCTGAGCCACCCATGCCGATTATAATTTTTTCAACCCCCTGGTCAAGTGCTTTTCTGATCATTTCCCCTGTACCGGAAGAATTGGCACGCAAAGGGTTAAGCTCTTCGGGTTTAAGTAACCTTATTCCTGATGCGTCTGCCATTTCTATAACGGCTGTTGCACCATTATCGATCAGGCCAAATACAGCATTTATTGGTCTGCCCAGCGCATCGTGTACTGCCACATCCAATAATGTGCCTTTGCATTTTTTTATAATTAAGGTTGCTGTACCATCCCCGCCATCTGCTACCGGGAAACACTCAGTGGTCACACCGGCCTTACTTCGCCTTAAACCTTCCTGAATAGCAAACGCAGCTTCTTCGGCATTCAGACTGTGTTTAAAGGCATTGGGGGAAATCAGGATGTGCATCATGTCTTCAGTTACAAGTTTACCACGTTTACAGGATTCCCATTTTTATATGCATTCAAATTGGCAATAGTTACCTCCATTAACCTGGCTCTCGCTTCTTTTGTTGCCCAGGCGATGTGAGGTGTAATGATGCAGTTTTTTGCACCGAAAAGCGGGTTGTCCTTCGCAGGCGGCTCAACAGAAAGCACATCGAGGCCCGCTCCGGCAATTTTACTGTTGTTCAATGCTTCGGCAAGATCTTCTTCGATAATGATAGGGCCCCTTGAGGTATTCAAAAGAAAAGCGCTGCTTTTCATTCGCTGTAAGTTTTCTTTATTGATGAGCCCTTTGGTTTCAGGTGTTAGAGGGCAATGGATACTGACAACATCTGACTGCTCCAGCAGTTCGGGTATTTCTGCCCATTTAAAATTACTGCGGTGAGACTGATCTGTCCGGTTCCGGCTTGTTCCAATAACTTTCATTCCAAATGCGGCGGCCACATCAGCAACCTGCCGGCCTATATCACCAAATCCGATAATCCCCATTGTTTTTCCTGTCAGTTCAACCAGCGGATAATCCCAGAAGCAAAAGTCGGGAGCGGAAGCCCAGCGGCCGGAGGTTACCGCATCACTATGGCGCTGTACATGTAGGCAAAGTTCCAGTAAAAGGCCAAAGGTTAGTTGCACGACAGACGGCGTACCATAACCTGGTACATTACTTACTGTTATCCCCTTTTCCCTGGCCACTGCGGTATCCACAATATTATAACCAGTGGCCAGGACTCCAATGTATCTTAAGTCCGGAAGACTGTTTAATGCCTCAGCGTTTACCGGTGTTTTATTGGTAAATATAACATCTGCCCCTTTTGTGCGTTCAACAACTTTGTCTACTGGGGTGCGATCGTACAGGGTTACTTCACCAAATTGTTTTAACTCGTCCCAGCTCAGGTCCCCTGGATTCAGTGTATATCCGTCTAGTATTACGATTTTCATAAAATACTGTCACGACTATTTTGTTTCCCGTATTTTCTTACTGACCTATTCACATAAAAGCAATAAAGCCAAACTGCTAATGATATTATAAAGGTTGGTGCAAGATATTTTATCGGGTAAAGGAGTTTAGTAGTAAGATCAAAACCGCCTACTCCCATTAGTCCAGCAAATAGCATTTCTTTAGATTTTATATTTACCATATTAATTTATATTGGTTTACTAAAGATAACAATTATTTAAAATACAAAACTGGTTGCGTTTTTAAACGAAGTTGAAAATATTTCTCATTATATAGTTTCCTGAAGCAGTACTAACAACTACTATCAAAGCATGCATTTATCACTTGTTTTAATAGCATTATTGTCTGTAGCGTTTTGTATTCTCAACTCGTATAGATACCAACAGACAGAAATCACAATAAAATCTTAAAATCTATGCTTAGAACAAGGTACTATCTAATCTCATTGCTTTTGTTTCTGATCTGCCTTTCTGCCACCCTTATGTTGAGGGCTATTGTAGATCTGGATGAAGCTATCGCTGCTGTAAAAATTATATTTTTGCCTGCTTTGGTGTGCCTTCTGGTTATGTTGCTACTGCCATTGTCCATATACCTTTTGTACAAAGGGAATAATGCAGGTAAGGTCAAAAAGCACATTAGATTTCGATAGTGATGATAACAGTACAATCGAAGGCCAGATAGATTGTTTAGAAATTGCAGTAAATTATTGTTGTTCAGTTAGATAATGGCTTTATATCCAATTAATCTTTGTATTTTAGATAACCAGGCTTCAGTAGAATTTTCCGGGGGCACGACCAATTATTAAAACTGACAATTAATAGAAAAAAATGAAACCGCAAACTAATCAGCCATCGCCTGAAAACATTATGAAAATTGGAACAGGCTTTTGGGCTTCAAAAATTCTTTTGACCGCTGTGAGTTTTCAATTATTCAGCAAGCTTTCGGAAAAGAAAACTATGAAAGCCAAAGATGTCAAAGAAACTTTAGGACTTAAATGTACAGACAGAAATGTTTATGATTTTTTAGATACGTTAACTGTATTTGGTTTTTTAACGCGTGAAGGTATTTTGGAAACAGCCATTTATTCGAATGCCATTGATGCAGATACATTTTTAGATATAAATAAGCCGTCCTATATTGGAGGTATCCTTGAAATGATGAACAATCGTTTATATGGATTTTGGGGTAATTTAGGCGAGGGGCTGCTTACGGGACTTCCTCAAAACGAAGCCAAAAGAAGTGAGGATTTTTTCGGTTTAATATATGAGGACCCTGAAAAATTAAAAGAATTTACCAATGCAATGAGCGGCATTCAAATGGGGAATTTTATGACCTTTGCTCAAAAATTTGAATTTCAAAAATATAATACATTAGTTGATATAGGCGGTTCAGCCGGGTTGCTTTCGCTTATGGTTGCAAAATATAACCCTCATATGCATTGTACAAGTTTTGACCTGCCTCCGGTTGAGCCTATTGCAAACGCTACCATCCAGCAATTCGGATTATCAGATCGTGTAAAAGCCGCAAGCGGCGACTTCTTTACCATGCCAATACCCAATGCCGAGGTTGTGGTAATGGGGAACATCCTGCACGACTGGGACGAAGAAAATAAAATTTCTTTAATGAAAAAAGCTTATGATGCTCTCCCAGCTAATGGGGCATTTGTAGCTATTGAAGGCATCATAGATGACGAAAGAAAGCAAAATGTTTTTGGTATGATGATGAGTTTAAATATGCTGATTGAAACAGGAACGGGATTTGATTATACATTTGCAGACTTTAACAGATGGGCTAATATTGTCGGATTTAGAACCACCTCACTTCTTCCATTAGCAGGGCCATCAAGCGCGGCAATAGCCTATAAATAAACTTGCATTAACATTTTACCTGCTTTATTCTATGAACATTCTTGCTAACTGTCCATGCGTGCCTTAGGCATTTGTAATTCATGAGGAATGTGCGATATCTTTGCTAAACGGGTGCTCTGGTGTAAAAAAGTTAACAAACTATAGTTTAGGTGGTGGTTTTATTAGTCTTGTGCTTGATGTGTAGTGAACTTTGCTTTATTTTTTACTAAAAAATCACTCCAATGTCAATATTGAAGGAGGATTTTTAATCAGAGGTATTAAAAAGCAGAGGTATAGTGCTATTTATGTTAAATGAGCGCAGGGAATATTATAAATATTTATAGATTTGGTTGATATAGGTGAAGATGTGCCCTGAAAGTCTAAATAGTATCGGAGACCATGAGCTCTTGCTCCAACTGAGTGAGGGTAATAAGTATGCGTTTGACATTTTATACAACAGATACTGGAAACTCGTTTTTAATACTGCCTTTAAAAGGCTAAATGATATGGAACGGTCTCAGGATATTGCTCAGGATGTATTTGTTCAGCTTTGGATCAGGGGTACAGCAAGTCCTATTGAAAACCTTCCTGCTTATTTAAATGTTGCGGCCAGAAATGGGGTATTTAAACATCTCGAGAAAGAGGGTAAGTATGCGGCGCTTCCCGATACTGCAGCTGAACTTGAAGGCGTGCTCGGTGATGCTGATGCGAAAATATTACATGACGAATTTCTTGAAGCTTTTGATCAGCTGATTGAAAGCCTCCCTTCGCAACAGCGTATCATCTTCAGAATGCGTTTTGAAGATGATTT
>NZ_JBFTNT010000114.1:0-33782 GCF_056397585.1 Pedobacter sp. 05L430
CTTCCGTAGAGGTAGATCATGCCCGAAGTTAATTTTATCGGCGAAACAAATGATGGTTGGCCTCCGCAAGAATTATTACTGATCTGAATTCCTTCAGACCATGGGCCTAACGGTGTTTTGGCCGTTCGGTAAGAAGTACCGGTTCCAGCGCAATAGCCACAGTTAGGGTCTGAATAAGTAAGGTAATAAATCCCCTTTCTTTCAAATAAAGAAGGAGCTTCTGTTTGCCCCGGTGTAATCGCTTTGGTAACTGTTCCACTGCCACTTAGGTAATCATCATTCAATTTTTCAATCACTATTGTCCCTTTTGATCTCCAATCGGTATAGGCGAGGTAGCCRGTCCCGTCTTTATCTACAAAAGTATCATGATCACCATTGTTCAATCCAGCGGCAGGAGCATCTGCGTTCACCGCCAATTTTGGTTCTGCAACTTCAGTAAACGGACCTGCTGGGTTTTTACTGGTAAATACCCGAAATCCTGAAACATTGTCGTAAACATTAATCCATAGTACATATAAAGAAGTCTTTTTGTTAAAAATTACATGCGGGCGAAAACAGCCATAAGTGCTTCCATTACACCTCGACTGCCACAGTGGAGTCTTTGCATCAAATAAAAAACCTTTGTCTGTCCAATGCACCATGTCTGTCGAAGTATAGGTTTTAAATCCACAAAAAGGTGCTTCTTTTTTACCCCACTGAAAACCGCACCCATAACTTGTGCCATACAGGTAATAAACACCTTCAAAAAATGCAATCTCTCCATCATGAGCATCAATGGCTTCTCCAACCGTACTAAACCTTGTAACCTGTTCAGAAGCATCATTGAAATTCCGAAAAGTAGCCTTTGTTTGCCCTTGAGCACTTACTGATAACAAGGCGATTGTAAACAGGATTAGCACAGCTAAATTGGATTTTTTGAAGAAGTACTGCATATTACACATGAAACACGATTGTTTAACTATTATCTATAGGAATAAACCAAATTTAAAGATTAAACACTTAAGCAAACTGTCCAATTTGATTAAAGAAATGTACTTTTTGATAAAAATCATCCAGAGGCTGCAGTGCTTTTTCTGAGTTTTATTCTATATTTAGCTAAACATGTAGCTTATGAAAGATGAAATAGAACAGTATTTGGCAGCACCCGGAAAAAAAGTATCCCTTAAAAACTATGATACCCGCTACAGGGGGAATCTGGAGAAAGAAGAAGGAAAGGAAAGGCTGGAAGAGATTAAACTTAAGTTAAATGCTGCTCAGGAAACACTATATGCAGAAAATACGCGCTCTGTATTAATTATTTTTCAGGCGATGGATGCTGCCGGGAAAGATAGCGCCATACAGCATGTAATGTCTGGCTTAAACCCACAGGGTTGCCAGGTCTACAGTTTTAAGGCTCCAAATTCCGAAGAGTACGACCACGATTTTCTATGGCGTCATTGTAAAGCCCTGCCGGAAAAGGGGAGAATAGGAATTCATAACCGTTCCCACTATGAAAACGTCCTCGTTTGCAAAGTACATCCCGAATATGTACTTAATGAAAACATTCCCGGATATCAGGATGTAAAAAAGATAGACAATGCTTTCTGGAAAAAGCGTTATGACAGCATCAGGAATTTTGAACAACACCTAAATGAAAACGGAACAGTTATCATAAAAATCTTTCTGTATGTTTCTAAAGAAGAGCAAAAGCAACGGTTTTTAGATAGAATAAATGATCCGGCAAAGAATTGGAAGTTTGCTTCGGGTGATATCGCAGAACGCAAATTGTGGAAACAATACATGACTGCTTATGAGGAGGCAATAACAGCCACCTCAACAGAAAATGCCCCATGGTATATTATTCCGGCCGATCAGAAATGGTATGCACGATTGGCAATCAGCCATATACTGGCCGAAACATTCAAAAAGCTAAACCTTAAATTCCCGGTTCTGGCAAAAGAAGAAGCAAAGAAACTGGATGATATAAAAGCACAATTATTAGATGAAGAATAGTTAATTATACTTCATCCTGAATTTTTTAAGGTCAGGTACACTTTTACGTTTCCTTTCCAGCTCATGCGCATAAATTGTCCGGCCAAGGTTTTTCATAAAGGGAAAGCATACCGTATCGTATTCGTATTTGTTGTCATTAAAAATGCCGTCCTCATTTGATTGAACAACGGCCGTAAGAAAGAATTCAATATTATTTTTGAAATCTACGAAATACGAATTGTCGATAATGAAACCGTAGGAGTCGCCATATTTATTAAATATCCTGATGTTCGAATCAATTTGAGCATCCTTATCCCTGCCATAGTACAGCATTTTGGCGTATGTTGGCCAAAATTCTTTAGGGTCATAAGCAGGGTAATCACTTTCAGTCGGCAATTTGCTCATATAAGTATAGATCAGTTTGTAATCGGCAGGCGTTAAATTAAACCGCTCCTTAATAGGGAAAGCCTCCGGATATATCAGTTTCCTCATCATCGCCTGCTGATCAGAAATGCTAAAAGCATTCTTATTTTCGAGGTTAAAAGGCTTATTTACCAGTTTATCTGTGCTGTCGAGATAACCCGTACCCATAACTGTATTTGTTAATGAAAGCACATATTCTTTAGGATCGTACTGTTCGGCCTGGCTGTACACCAGTTTATCTCCGTTATAGAATTTAATAGGATTGGTGTGTTTTGCCGTTTCACCCGCATCACCTATAGCCAACCGGTTTAAGATACGGCTGTTGTTAAAACCGTATTTCTTCAATTTGCTGTTAATTTCAGCGCGACCAATAAACTCGAACAATCGGTTAAATGCATCATTATCGCTGGTAAGTAATATCTTTTTGATGTAATGCTCAATAGAAGGCAGTCCATTTTTAGCAGTGCTATCACCCAGGACTTTAGTTTGAGCAGTATATGAACTGTCGGTAATCATGGTGCTTTTGGCGGTAAACCCGGCTATTTTAAGTTCATTTACTTTTTCAAGTGCAAAAATTACGGCTGCCAGTTTAACTGTACTTGCGGGGTAAAAGTACCTGTGGTCGTCCAGGTTATAACTATAGGTTTTAAAAACTGGCTTATGCCTCGCATCCCTGTCGATCTGAGTATAAAGAACCTGGATCTGGTTCTTTTGCGGATGGTTTAATACCCCTGCAAAAAGATCGGGGTGTTTAAGCATTAATTGCGCTATAAATGTAGTATCTGTTTTCTGAGCCATTGCATTCAGGCTAACCATAACAAGTAAAAAGGAGGCAAACTTCATCATCATAATAACAATAATAATGGGAATAAATATAAGGATAAAACGCGATTGTGAGCTGTTTTTACTATTAGTTAATTTTTGTGCAAATTGACT
This sequence comes from Pedobacter sp. 05L430, assembly GCF_056397585.1. Lineage (NCBI taxonomy): Bacteria > Pseudomonadati > Bacteroidota > Sphingobacteriia > Sphingobacteriales > Sphingobacteriaceae > Pedobacter > Pedobacter sp. 05L430. The sequence goes on from NZ_JBFTNT010000114.1 coordinate 3,331, forward strand.
ATAAAATAATGGCAAAATCAATCCCTGTTTTTAGGGATTTTATTACCTCTAATACATTATTACTACGTATATTTAACTGATAATTACAATCTTTATTATTGCTTTCAAAATATGAGTCAAAACGTCCTTATCCAAAGTAAGATTGATGATGCTATAGCTAAAATTTCTGCAATAGCAGAGGAACTGCCTGGCGTTGTTATTTTGCACGACCTTAGGGACTGGTCAGTTGCCTGGATGTCTGAAAGAGGGCTGCAGCAACTTGGCGTTTCTCTGGAGGATATCACCAAAATAACTGCCGAAGAATATTATACCAGGTATTTCAATGGAGATGACGCTAAAGATTATGTTCCTAAAATACTTGGCTTAATAGAGCAAAATAACGATGAGGACCTGTGTACTTTTTTTCAGCAGGTTCGTTTCTCAAATTCAAGCGACTGGAACTGGCATATGTCTAGCGTAAAGGTTTATATCAGGGACGAGGAAAACAAGCCATTGCTTGTCATAACAATCGCTTTACCGATTGATTCGATGCACCACATGACCGTTAAGGCATCTCGGCTGCTCGAAGAGAACAACTTTCTGCGCAACAATTACCACCATTTCACTAAATTAAGTTCCCGGGAACGTGAAATCCTGGGTTTAATGGCATTAGGTAAATCCTCTTCAGAAACAGCAGAAAAGCTTTTTATTTCAACAAGCACCGTCGAAACACATAGAAAAAACATCAAGCAAAAACTCAACACGCACTGTTATTACGAGATCTGCCAATATGCAAGAGCATTCGATTTAATATAGAAAGCTAATCAGGCTTGCTTCAAGGTAATTATTTAAGTACATTTGCAACGCTTTTGGTTCCCGATGTGCTTATTCGGGATTAAAAGGGAATACGGTGTAAATCCGTAACTGTCCCGCAGCTGTAAGCTTCATAACGGTGTTCAAATCAAGGCCACTTTTTCTGATCCTTTAAAAGGGATTAAGGATTGGGAAGGCAGAATAATCGGAAGTAAGTCAGAAGACCTGCCATAAGTGGTAATATTTCATAGCTTTCGGGGATTGAAGCTTGGAGTGAGTGCTTGTTTATTGTATTTCATTTCCTTGATCTAACTGTTTGCTGTGGGTAATAAGCTCACAACAAAATGAAAAGAAGTAAAAACGCTTTTACAGGCGTAAAGTCTATTTTTTTTACTTTTCTGGCTATTATATGGCTGGGCATGTTTATGGCTGTTCAGTCGTTTGCCCAAACCGATTCCATAAAACGCAACACTACAGATTCTGTAAATAAGGTTAATCACCTTAAAGAAGTACAGATCAGGAAAATAAAGATCACCAAGAGACAAACTTCTTCAACACCCTTACAAATATTATCAGGGGCAGAGCTCGAAAAACTAAACAGCCTTTCAGTAGCTGATGCTGTTCGTTTCTTTTCTGGTGTGCAGCTTAAAGATTATGGTGGCATTGGTGGTTTAAAAACCATTAATGTGCGCAGCATGGGCACTAACCACACCGCAGTTTTTTATGATGGCGTGCAATTGGGCAATGCACAAAATGGCCAGGTAGACCTTGGTAAATTCTCATTGGATAATATCGAAGAGATAGAACTTTATAACGGACAAAAAAGCTCCATTTTTCAATCTGCAAAGGGATTTGCCTCAGCCAGCTCACTATATCTTACGTCAAAACAACCGGATTTTCCAGCCGGTAGAACCCAAAAAATTCGTGCATCAGTAAAAGGAGGGTCATTCGGGCTTATAAATCCATCTTTATTGTGGCAAAGTAAAATAAGTAAGAATGTTTACAGCACCTTAAGTGCGGAATATAAAAATGCCAATGGCAAATATAAATTCCGATCTACCAATGGAGTATACGATACTACAGCAGTAAGAAAAGACGGTTACATTGAAACGATGAGGTTGGAACTGGGATTAAACGGAGTATTGCCCGACAGTAGTAAGTGGAAGGTAAAACTATATGGTTATAAAGACAACCAGGGCTTGCCGGGTGCGGTTGTCAACAACGTGTTTGCATTTTCACAACGGATGTGGAATAAGAACTTTTTCGCTCAATCTTCATATGAAAAGAATGTAGGTAAGTACAGTTTGCTGGCAACAGCCAAATATGCAAATGACAATCAACGTTACTTAAATCCGGATATCGTAACAGTTGATGGATTACAGGAAAACAATTTTCATCTACAGGAAATATACGTGTCTCTGGCCAATAAGTTTAAAATTACCAATTACTGGGATGTTGTATTGTCTACAGATTACCAGCGGAATGATTTAAATGCAGACCTCTACCGCTTTTCATATCCCGTAAGAAACACCATCTTAACGGCTTTGGCTACCCAATTTCGCTTTGCTAAATTTGACATTCAGGCCAACTTATTAAGCACCCTTAAGTACGATAAGACTCAAAGCGGACCGGCAGATGAAAATAGAAACGAACTAACACCAACGGTTATGCTCTCATGGCAGCCTTTTAATCAGAAAGAGTTTAGACTGCGTTCGTTCTATAAAAGCATTTTCCGTATGCCAACCTTTAACGACCTCTACTACACCAATTACGGATTTACCGTTTTAAAACCCGAGTATACAAAACAATACGATTTAGGGTTTACTTATATAAAAGGGTACGAGGGTAGGATATTGAGCCAGTTTTCTATACAGGCGGATGCCTATTATAACAAAGTTAAAAACAAAATAGTTGCCGTTCCGGGAAACAGTCAGGCAAGATGGAGTATGCAGAACCTCGGGCTTGTAGAAATCAAGGGGATAGATGTGAACATACAATCTGCATGGCAGCTTACCGATTACATTAACTTTACAACAGGTCTTACCTATACCTATCAAAAGGCAATAGATGCAGATAAAGCCTCAGCAAGCTATAAGGATTTAATTCCTTACACGCCAATTCACAGCGGATCATTTTTAGCAAGTGCAGCGTATAGAAATTTCTCAATGAATTACAGCTTCATTTATACCGGAGAACGTTATAATCAAAGTACAAATAACGTATACAACTATGTACAACCATGGTATACTCATGATTTAGCCTTGCATTGTAACACAAAAATAAATAGCCGGGAAATTCGCCTTACCGCAGAAATCAATAACCTGTTAAATCAGGATTATGAAGTGATTACGAACTTCCCTATGCCCGGTCGCTATTATCGTTTTGGATTAACCTATAACTATTAGCACTTATGAAAAAGAATAAATTACTTAATGCCATTAGTTTAGTACTTCTAATTACTACAGTTGGACTTACGGTATCTTGTCGTAAAGACCTTAAGCCGGTACCTGAGCAACAAGAGAGCCTTTTACCTCCTGATCCATCCGCTCAGGTTAAAGGATTTTATATCGTGAACGAGGGCAATATGAATATGAACAAGGCATCTTTAGATTACCTTGATTATACTACCGGAATTTACAGAAGAAACATTTATAATGAGGTAAACCCCGAAATAGTAAAGGGATTAGGTGACGTTGGTAATGATATAGGGGTTTATGGCTCCAAGCTATATGTAGTAGTTAACGTATCCAATAAAATTGAGGTTTTGGATGTTAAAACCGGTAAACGAATCAAACAAATTAACATCACCAATTGTCGGTATATCACATTTAACCAAGGCAAAGCTTATGTGAGCGCGTATCTTGGTACAGTAGGAGATCCTAATGCACCATTAGGAATTGTAGCCCAAATAGATACTGGCTCCTTAACAGAAATAAAAAGGGTAAATGTTGGCCGGCAGCCCGAAGAAATGGCTATTGTAGGTCAAAAGCTTTATGTAGCAAATTCAGGCGGATATAGTCCTCAGAAATACGAAAGAACCGTTTCTGTTATAAACCTGAATACATTTTCTGTCACCAAACAAATAGATGTAGCCATCAATTTACACCGATTAAAGTCTGATAAATATGGTGATCTTTATGTAACCTCAAGAGGGAATTATTTTGACATCCCCTCAAAAATGTTTGTAATAGACACCAAAACAGATCAGGTAAAAAAGACTTTTAACATCGCGGTAAACAACCTGGCTATTGATGGAGATGTCGCTTATTACTATGGTTCAGAATGGAACTATAATGAAGCGAAATACACCATAACCTACGGTATGCTCAACGTAAAAGACGAAGTAATACTCAATCAGAAGTTCATTACAGACGGAACAGAGAAATCAATTACCATTCCTTATGGAATAGCTGTGCATCCCATTACCAGGGAAGTTCTGGTTACGGATGCCAAAAATTATGTTTCACCAGGCACACTTTACTGTTTTGATCCCAGCGGGAAAAAGAAATGGTCGGTCACTACCGGAGATATTCCCGCTCACTTTGCATTTGTATATAAATAACCATATCTAAATTAAAAATGAAGTTCAATCAAAACGCAATTCTTGGTCTTTCAGCAGTTTTACTTTTCCAGCTGTGTTTAAGCTCCTGTTCAAAGGACGACAAAACTATTGATGAAGATACTTACGTACCGCGTCCAATAACTAGTACGAGCAGTAAGTTTATCACCAAGATCTATGAATATCAGCCGGCTCCTGGTCAATTTATAAATGAGTCTCTGGGCAGTCCTGAGGGCGCGCAGAAAATTATAGGTGATGTTAGAAATACCATTTTGGTATCGTTGGGCGCCTATGGAGGTTTCATTACGTTTGGGTTTGATCATTCTATAATTAATAAAGATGGAAATGACCTGGCTATTTATGGAAATCCTTTAGGCCCAATACAACAATGGTCTGAGCCAGGCATTGTTCAGGTTAGTCAGGATAAAAATGGAAACGGTTTACCCGACGATGAATGGTATGAACTTGCAGGAAGTGAGCATACGGCCGCCACAACAATTAAAAACTATGAAATCACTTATTATAACCCCAAAGCAACAGCAAATGTAACCTGGAAAGACAATCAAGGTAAAGCAGGAAGCGTTGAGGTAAATAGATTTCATAACCATAACTATTATCCGCTTTTCGCTGCAAACCAGGATAGCATCAAATTTAAAGGAACTCTGCTGAAATCAACATGGGGTAAAATAGAGAGCATTTTCGTAAACCTCGCATTTGAATGGGGATATACAGATAGCTATTCAACCGGCGATGATTACGATAACAAACGTTACAACTCATTCGATCTATCCTGGGCCGTGGATAAAAACGGCAACAAAGTAAATCTTACTGCTGTTGATTTTGTAAAGGTATATACTGGTCAAAATGAAAAAGGAAACACTTTACTTGGCGAAATATCTACAGAAGTAGGGGGTGCCGCTGATTTAAATATAAAATAAGTAATTATCTATAAGATGAACTATAACAAACTCATACTTTGCTTTTTAGGCGGGTTTATTACACTAACCATCGCCTGTAAAAAAGATAAAGTTAACGGTGGCGATGAACCCGAAGCTTTAATGCCAAAAGAAACCATTGGCGTTTATATGTTGTGCGAAGGCACCATGAATAACAATAATGGCGCTATTTCATACTACAATGTCAAAACAGGCGCATCAGAAAAGGATTACTTTAAAAAAGTAAACGGATATGCATTGGGCGAAACCGCGAATGATTTACAGCGCTACGGCAGTAAAATGTACTGTGTAGTTTCAGGAATACAAGGAGGTAAAAACTCTTATCTGGAAGTTATAGACGTTGCTACAGGAAAATCATTAAAGAGAATTCCTTTCTTTGATGCTGACGGCGAATATATGCCACGTTATGTAGCTTTTAACAAAAACAAAGCTTATGTATCTGGTTATGATGGAAAAATCACCCGTGTAGACACAGCAACTTTAGCTATTGACTCAAGAGTTGCAGTGGGTGGGGCACTTGAAGGGCTGGCCGTAGTAAATAACAACATCTATGTTACCAATTCCGATCATCCGATTCATCCCAACGGCAAAAAGGATGTAGTTTCTGTTGTGGATCTAACCACATTTACAAAAACACAGGATATCGAAGTTATCCATAATCCGGTTAGGATCGCAGCAGCAGGAAATGGAGATTTATTGGTAATTTCATGGGGTAATTACGACGACATCAATCCAGGTTTAACACGAATTAGCAGTACAACAAACAAGGTTACAGGTAACTACGAATACAGCGCAGGAGCATTGGCAATAGGAGGTAATACTGCTTATTTAAGTCTGGATTGGGGTGCATCTATAAAACCATTTGATGTAGGCACCGGTGTAATGGGTAAGGAGTTTATCACAGACGATACCATTATCGGGAGCATTTACGGAATAACCTTGAATCCGGTAGGTAACGAAGTTTACATAGGGGACGATAAAAATTATGCAACAGAAGGAAAAGCATTTTGCTTTGGTGCCGATGGTAAAAAGAAGTTTGAGTTTGCAACCGGCCCTTTACCACAACATGCAGTATTTAATTACGGATATTAATAAAAATATATAAAAACAATAATCATGAATAAACCAGTACTAAATTATAGAAAACCAGGATTGCTCGCAATCCTTGGTTGTGTTTTAGGATTAGCATCCTGTAAAAAAGACAGGCTTCCTGCATTAGATCCGCAACCCGTTTCTACAGCCGGTGTGTATGTATTGTGCGAAGGATTTTTTGGCGGGACAAACAATAGTACCATCACTTATTACGACATTGCTAAAAACGAAGTCACACAAGATTATTTCAAACTGAAAAATGCAATTCCTTTGGGAACTAATGCCGCCGATTTAAAACAATATGGCAGCAAAATGTATTGCGCTGTAACAGGAGCAAAAGACACCAAGCAGGATTCCTATATTGAAGTCATTAACATAGTAACAGGAAAATCTATTAAAAGAATCCCCTTCTTTGATGACAGTAAAGATTTTATGCCTCGCTTCATAGCTTTCTATAAAAACAAAGCATATGTGTCTGGTTACGATGGTTACATTAGTAAAATTGATACGGCAAGTCTGGCTGTCGAATCAAGAATTCAGGTTGGTGGTGCATTAGAAGGTTTGGCAATAGTAAACGGCAAATTATATGTAACAAACTCTGATCAGTTTGATTACCCTAGTCCCAATAGCACATCAGTTTCTGTGGTCGATCTAACAACATTTACAAAGAAATTAGACATCAATGTTGGTTTTAATTCTACAAAAATTGCAGCAACTGCAAATGGCGATCTGTTTACAGTTGTAAAAGGAAATTATGCAGATATTCCAGCTCAACTGGTTAAATTGAGTAGCGTAACGGATAAAAAAGTTAGCTCTAATGAAGTTAGTCTCGAGTATTTGAACATTACAGGAACAAAAGGTTTTGTAATTGGTGATTACCTAGATCCATATCTTAAAACATTCGATATATCAACTGGCACACTTAATGGAAATTTTGTTACAGATCAGACTGCAATTAAAACCCCTTATGGCATCACTGTAAATACGCTAAACAATGATGTTTACATTGGAGATGCTGCAGGTTATGCAGTTACGGGCAAGTTCTTCTGTTTCGGTGCCGATGGTAAAAAGAAATTTGACTTTGCTACAGGTACTTTACCTCAAAGTGCGGTATTCAATTACAACTATAAATAACGATATTGTATTCCTTAAGTAAACCTGTTATGAACATTAAACATTACCTACTTTTCGCCTTATTGAGCATTAGTGTTCTATCTGCCTGTACAAAAGACGAGGATGCAGAGCAGGCTCCGGTGGTTAAAATGAAAATTGAAGATAGCCCTATAAACGGCAAGGTCAATGAAAAGATCGCATTTTCAGCTTTTAATGTCAACGATAAGGTTTATGATCAGGAATGGAAATTAGAAGGTGAAGTTACCAGTAATACCTCCACTTACGATTTTACCCCGCTAAAAGCAGGTATATATAACATAGAGTACACTGCTACAAATAGCAGTGGCTCTTTTAACTATAAATATGTGGTTAATGTTGGCATCCCAACAGTGCCTTCAAATCCTGGAAGCAATAATTACGTAACCAAAGTATTTGAATATTTACCAGCTCCGGGGCAATTCACCAATAAATCTCTAGGAACACTAGAGGGTGCAAAAAGCATCGAGGGTAAAGAGGGTATTGTATCTCTGGGTGCCTGGGGTGGATACATTGTACTCGGTTTCGACCATACGGTGATCAATGAAAATCAGAAAGACGACATTGTTATTTATGGCAATGCCCAGTCAAACTGGGCAGAACCCGGAGTAGTATGGGTAATGCAGGACGAGAATGGAAACGGTAAACCTGATGATACCTGGTACGAGCTAAAAGGAAGTGAGTTTGGCAAGGAAGGATACGTTCGCGATTACGAAGTAACTTATACAAAACCAACTACAGGCGGCAGCGTATCATGGAAAGACAATAAAGGAAAAACCGGTGTAGTTACCATTGCAGGGGCTACCTCACAGGCATTTCCATCATGGGTAGAAGGTAACGAATACACACTTAAAGGCACATTGCTGCCTTCCTCGGGCATTAAACCTGAAACGCCAACATATATTACCAGTGCACCATTTGAATTTGGGTATGCCGATAATAAGGTAGGTGGTGACAATATAGATATTGCCAATGCTATCGATAAAGACGGTAAAGTGGTACATCTTGCCGGCATAGATTTCATCAAAATTCAAACGGGTATCCAGGCAGATCTTGGCTGGTTAGGCGAACTGTCGACCGAAATATTAGGTGTGTGATTAACGAAGGCTGGTATGGTCATGGTACAGGTTCAGTAACCTTTTTCGACGCTGTTTCAGGCACATTAAAAGACAGCGTTTTTCAGAAAGAAAACCCTGGAAAAGACTTTGAGCCTAAAAGCTCAACCATTCAGTTTGCAACCATATTCAATAAAAATTTATATGTAGTAAGTAAAATAGGTGGCCCTGTTGTAGTAGCTGATGCTAAGACACTTAAAGAAATTGGCCGTATTCCTGCATCGCCTCAAAGCGATTGGCGTGCTTTTGTAGGTCTCGACGAAAACAATGGCCTTTTAAGTAGCAGCAAAGGTATCTTTAAAGTCAACCTTAAAACTTACGCCGCTACACAACTTGCCGGAACCAGTGGCCAAACAGGAGATATGTTTAAAGCTGGAAAATACGTTTACACCCTTTCTCAATCAGAGGGAGTAGTAATTTACAATGCTGCAGATCTTACAGTAGTTAAAAAAATAAAAGATGTTACGCTGGGTTTTGCTCAAACTCCAAACAATAAAGTATGGTATACAAAAGGAAAATTCCTTTATAACTCCGATCCTTTAACCTTAGCTACCGATAGTGTAGAATTGCCTTTCACACCTGTAGGCACATGGTTTGCCTGGTTTTCATCGCCAATAATCGCATCTACCCAAGAAAACACCGTTTACCTGTTAAAATCGCCGGGATTTGGCGGGGGTAAAATGCTGTACAGATATATCGAAGGAAATAAAGCATCACTTGACCAGCCTTTTATAACCACTCCTGATAAGCAGTCATTCTACAAAAAGAACCTTGGTTATTATGCTAAAACCAACCAGATTGTAACCACAACAGTTCAAGACGGTTATGGAACCAATTATGGCGTAAACAACATTTACTTTTACGATGCCACATCGGGTAACTTAGTTAAAAAGATTCCTTACGAAGGATATTATTTCCCGGCAACGTTTGTGTTTCATTAAAATATAACGGTTTTCATAATAAATGCCTTGTTTTTTTATACCATAGAAATAATATAACTTTGTGTTATAATTTTAAAAATATGTCTGAATTTAAATTCAATCCACGTACTGCCATTCTTTTGCTAATTATTGTAGTGATCAGCCTCATTCGTGTTGCTGCACCACTTTCTGATAATTTCAAAGAAATTGCAAATTTCTCTGCAGTAGGGGCGATAGCCTTATTTGGAGGAGCATATTTTAATAACAATTATAAAGCCTTCGGATTTCCCTTGTTGCTTTTATTGTTAAGCGATATTTTCATCGCAAAAACATCTGGTTACGGCTTCTTTTATGCAGGCTGGTACTGGACCTATATCGCGTTTGTGCTAATGGTTCTGGTTGCCAAGCTCATCATTAGAAAGGTAACGGTATTAAGTTTCCTTGGTGCATCTGTATTAGCAGTTCTGGTACACTGGATTGTTGCCGATATTGGTGTGATGTATTTCCCGGGATTGTACGAGCCAACCCTGGCAGGATACATTAAATGCTTWGGCGCAGCAGTACCTTACGAAAGGTTATTCCTTTACGGAACACTTGCTTACGGTGCCGTTATGTTCGGTGCATTTGAGGTATTAAGAGCCAAGTATCCCCGTTTAAGTTTATCAGCAAATACAGCGGTATAATTGTAATTAAAGTATTTATTATATTAATATTATATTGAAATATTGAAGGCTGTTCTAAAGAACAGCCTTTTAAATTTAAAAGGAAATTAGTTGTGGTCAGTCATACTGAAGTAGCTCGTCATCCTGAGAACCGAATAGCACACCCCGTCATCTCGGGGAATTCGTCATATCGACGATAGGAGAGATCTCTTGATCACTAAATAGCTGTGCCAGGCAAATTGGCATAACCAAGAGATCTCTCCTATCGTCGATATGACGACCGCGGAAAGGGCATTTGCAATTGCACAGCCTTTTAACCAAACAGCTAACTCAAAAACCAAACAACTCTCTATGAAAAGAAAACTTGTAGTATTAACCGGAGCAGGCATCAGCGCCGAGAGCGGTTTAAAAACCTTCAGAGATACCGATGGACTGTGGGAAGGATACAACGTTTACGATGTAGCCACACCAGAGGCCTGGAAACGCAATCCTGCAATGGTACAAGACTTCTATAATCAAAGAAGGAAGCAAGTGCTGGAAGCAAAGCCAAACGCCGCTCACAAAGCCCTTGCTGATCTCGAAGAGTTTTTCGATGTACACATCATTACCCAAAACATAGATGATTTGCATGAGCGTGCCGGATCAACAAAAGTTACCCATTTACACGGCGTAATTACCCGCTCACAATCAGATCTGAACCCCGATTTAACTTACCCGATAAACGGATGGGAGCTTAAAACAGGGGAGTATTGTGAACTTGGCGCGCAACTAAGGCCACATGTAGTTTGGTTTGGAGAAGATGTGCCTATGATAGGCCCCGCTACCTCAATTTGCTCAAAAGCCCATGTTTTTATGCTGATAGGCACTTCTCTGGCCGTTTATCCGGCAGCAGGTTTAATAAATTTTGTTCCGCGTACCACAGTTAAATACATAATTGACCCTAAAATACCTGAGGTAGACCATTATAAAAACATAGTTAAAATAGAAAAAACCGCAACCGCCGGAGTAGCCGAAGTGGTAAAAATGTTAACCGCTACATAATGGTAATACCCACATTCCAGCCAATCCAACCCTTAGCCCTTTTGCTGATGTAATCATGCTTTGCGGGCGCTATGTTTTGTTTGTAGCCTTTGCCGCTTGAACCTTCAGGAGCTTCTGTAGAGTAAATAGAATAAACCGGTCCGCCAAATACGGTTATACCTTTAACCAACTGAATCTGGAGGTTGGTCTGGAACCTGTGCAGGAAATTGGAGTAATCCCAATTGCCCAGATACAAATATTGAGAGGTGATCTCGGCCGCTACAGAGAATCTGTTGCTGAATATAAAGTCGTGGCCAAAGCCTAAACCCGCAGTTTCAATATTAGCAGAATCGGCAAAGTTTTTTCCAGCCAATATGATGTTGTACAACTTTGCATTCCCCATTTTAAAAGAAACATTCGCATTTATGGTCTCATTTGTAGAGAAACTAAGCTTATGATAGCCATTCTTAACAAAATTGATCAGGCCTAGGCTATAGCCATCCGATTTTCCTGAAATATTTACGATACCAATCTGAAAACCATCCATTTCCTTAGCATAATTAAACAAACCGGCAATCTGAGTCCCCTTCATTCGTTGTGAGGTGATGTTACCAAGACCTGCTATTTGCATTCCATTAAGGTTTTTAGAAGCCAGATTCCCAAGCCCTGCAATCTGAAAACCCTTTGTGTCCTGAGATACCACATTGATCAGGCCTGCAACTTGCATACCTTTCGCATCCTTGGATACCACATTGGCAAGCCCTGCAATCTGAAAACCTTCGGCCTTCTCTTTCACGTGGTTAAGCAAACCAGCAACCTGCACACCTTTAACACTCGTTCTTACATCATTAAGCACCCCAGCCACCTGTACACCATCTACAGAGCCGCCCACGCCATTAAACACACCGGCTACCTGCAACTTCTTCACGTTTCCTTTGGTAATGTTAAACACACCGGCCACCTCAACACCATCTGTTCCGGCAGTATAACCACCTAAAATATTCAGTGATACTTTATTTATCACCTGCGAACTCATTATCCCATGTGTACTTAAACCGGGGGTAAGCGAAGCCTGAAAGGGGGTGTTTGCAAAGAAATCAGGAATATTTAAACTCTGCATTCTTTGTTTTGAAGAAATAAAGAACCTGCTGATTCCCGAGTTCTCAATCGAATTAAAAAACTCACTGCCCTGCTCAGAATCTTCCTCTTTATAACCTTCGGGCTTAACTGTAATATCAGCCAGAAAAACCAGCGAAGTATCCCTGTAGGTATCTTTACTGGCCGTTAAAGTAACGTCCGTATGTTCACCCTTAAAGCGAAGCCTGAAATAACCCTCGTTATCCGTAAGTGTCGATTGGAGTAAACGTTTTTCGTAAACGCTTGCCTGTTTTATTTTTTTGCCCGTTTCCGTATCAATAACATATCCGCTAATGATGTACAGTTTATCCGCGCTGGTAATATTTTCGGGTTCAATAGTCAGGTGGTTGGCTGCATAGCGAAGTATAATGTACTGTCCGGTTTCTTTATAATCCACTTTTCCGTTAAATAAGCGGTCAAGTATGTCTCTAACCTGCATATCCTTCACCTTCAGGGTTACTATGCTATCCTGCTTAAATAAAGAGCCTGTGTACGAAAAATAGAAATCGCCTGCCTTACTCATTTTGTTGAGCACCTCAGAAATCGGTTGTTGTTTTATATCCAGATTAACCCTTCTGTCCAAATTACGGAGGTAATTGGTTACGGACGACTGGGCCTTACAATATCCGGTTATAAATAATAGGGCTATGATTATTTTTAATCTCATTATTTAATTTTAGACAGCGTGATCTGTCCATCGTTACGATCTATTTTTAAATTCTGCATAGTCTCTTTAATATACCCCAGGTTTTTATCTAATTGATTAGCCTCTTCAAGCGTAGTATTAAGTGTTTCATTGGCAATAGAAGGGTCTTGTATAACGATATGCACATCATAAGCCTCATTTAAAACCTCTACCACCTTCCAAAGAGGTGTTTYATAGAATACAAACTTTCCGCTGCGGTAATAGCTATACAGCTGATCTGTATTCTGCTCTTTAATCAATTTAGGCGATACCTCTTTAATCAAAACTTTCTCTCCTTTATGCAGCTCTACCATTTCATTGCCATTGCTCACTTTTACAATACCTGTTTCTACAATTACCTCAGTTTCTCCTTTTAAGTGTTTCACATTAAAGGAAGTACCAACAACCGTTACCGATACTTTATTAATCTTTATTACAAAAGGTTTTGATTTATCGTGCGCCACATTAAAAAACACATCACCTTGTTTAAGCCTCACACTGCGTTCGTCTTTAAAATCTGTCACATAGCTGATCTGCGAGTTTTTATTCAAAGTTACTTCCGATCCGTCGGGAAGGTGTWCAACGATCACCTTATTGCTGGCCACAAGATCCGTATAATTTGCGGGGCCAAATACATTGTACATCATCCATGCTCCGGCTACTAAAACCAATACAGCGGCAATTTTTAACCACCCGAAATTTTGCTTAATTGGTCGCACAATAGCTTCCTTTGATCCCGAAGCCGTTCTTGCTTTGAATTTTGTCCATGCCTGTTCTTCATCAACATTGCTGGTAGTACTTAAACTTTTACTTGCAGTCCAGATTCTTTCCAGCTGGGTAAATTCGGCCCTGTTAGAGGTAGCCTCATCCAGCCATTTTTGTACAGCAATACTTTCTTCTTCACTTGTTTCTTTTAAAAGAAACTTTATCAATATTTCCTCGGTCATCTGTTCCTCTTAATTAAAAAAATCTTTGTAATACATGATTATGCCTGGTAAAATGAGCGTGATGAAATCGGCCAGTTTCAAACGCAATATCTTTAAAGCTTTGCCCATCTGGTTTTCTACTGTTTTAATAGAAAGATCCRGTTGCTCGGCTATTTCTCTGTATTTCAATTCCTCAAACCTGCTCATCTGGAAAATGGTTCTGCAATGCTCAGGTAATTCATTTAACGCCTCCTGCAGCTTATATTGAAGTTCAGTAAGCTCTACTCTTGATGATGCAGCTTCATGATGATCGTTCATGGTATATGCGGCAAAATCCTGGTATTTCGTTTTAACTTTTTGGTGTTTAAGGTAGTTTAAGCTATCGTTATAAACACATTTGTACAGATATGCTTTTATTGATGTCTGCACGTTTAACAATTCTCTCTTTTCCCAGAATTTAAGAAACATAGATTGTACAATTTCTTCCGCAGTGTCTTCGTCCCTAAGCATTACATTGGCATAGGAGTGAAGCTCTTTATAATGCGCTTTGAACATTTGCTCAAATGCTTTATCATCATATTGATGCAGAAGGGCGGTTTTTTGATTTATCACTGGTTTGTTTCTTACTACTTTAATTTATTGCTGGTCTGTTCAAATATATTAGTTTTTTTTAAGCGTTGTCCCACATGGTCGTCATCCTTCCTCGTCGGCGATCGTCATCCTGAATTTATTTCAGGATCTCGGAAGCGCTATTACGCCTTTCTAGTGAGAGATCCTGAAATAAATTCAGGATGACGTGGCGATTACCCAGGCGTGCCCGCCCGCCCCTAAATCTCAATCCGCTTTAAAATCTCAATCCCTGACGCGCTATTCACTGTTATCAAATCAATGTACTCTACCTTTGGGAACCAGAACGAACCACCATTTACCCTAACAAAAACCCGTTTCAACAATAAATCCTTGCCCTCATCCTTTATATAAATCTTATATTTATTATCAATTTCAGACCTTTTAAGATACAATGGCAGCTTTTTATACGCAACCAACCTGATCTCAAATTCCCCATTCTCCAAAGCTTTACATTTTACCCCATAGGCAAACCTGCGCTCAATACCGGTCAGCTCTTTGTATTTGCCTTGCTCTGCATACCTGATCCACGATCCTTTAACTGGGTTTTCACGATCCAAAACCCCTTCACTTTTAAAGTTAAGCTCATAAATTACCGTATTGGCATCAGGGTTTCTCTGCAGAAAAAACAACAGGTTTTCTCCAATAGGAGTAGGCAGGGCCGAGGTTTCAGCTTCAACCGCTTTCTTTAAAGGCTGGCTTAAAACATCTAACGACTCACTAAGCAATAAAATGATCACCAGCAGCATACCTGCAAACTTTAAAACCTTTATTCCCTTGTTCTTAAGGTAAGTTGCTTTATCTAAAACCGGAGCTTTATCGGCCTGCTCAATATTGGCAAGTTTGTGTCTGTAAATCTTACCCGGACTGGCAAAAATGAAGAAAAGCATTTCTTTAATCCCATCGCTCTGCTTCACATCCTTTATCATGTCCCTGTATTCATGAAAGTTCAAAATAAAAGGATTCGTTTTATTGCCTACAGGCGTAGTAAGGCCATACACGGGCTTTTCTTCTTCATATTGAAAAGTGCCAAACAAATGGTCCCAGATCATAAACGTAGCACCAAAGTTCTTATCCAGGTATTTCTCCTGACTGCCGTGATGCACCCTGTGGTTAGATGGCGTACCAAAGTACTTTTCAATAAAAGGATGCAATTTTCCAATGGCTTCGGTATGTACCCAAAACTGATATAACGTGCTCAACTGACTGGCAACAAAGAATATAACCGGGTTAAAACCCATTAAAGCCACCGGTATAAAAAATACAGTTTTAAAATGCTGCACCCAGCTTTGTCTGAAAGCCACCGTTAAATTGTAATGCTCGGCCGAGTGGTGCACTACATGTGTTGCCCAAAAGAACCTGTTGAAATGAGATATGCGGTGCGACCAGTAACTGCAGCAGTCATAAATGATAAAACACGGAATCAGGCTCCACCAGCTCAAATGCATGCGCCATGGCAAAACATTGTAAATCCACACTGCACCGTAAAGCAATATTGCTTTCATTAAAAGGTTAACAGCTAAATTTCCAAGGCCAATGAAAAGTGAACCTATGGTTTCTTTCTTCTCATAGCTTTTATGTTCAGCAAAGTGAGAAAATCCACATTCCAAAGCCGTGCAAAAGAACACCAACGGCAATGCATATATCAGTAAGTCGGGGGCACTTTTCTCTAGCTGATGGATGTCATTAATCGGAATTCTTGCTGCTCCGAATGTAGAGATGAAGTTTTGCCAAATTGATTGAAGTGAAGCCATGACCGTAGTTTTTAAAATTTAATTACTTTTCCAGAACCGCTGATATCGGAATTAACCTGTGGACTACCCCAGTAGTATACTTTACCGCTGCCGCTTATTGCAGCCTTTAACAGATCCTGTACTTTGATTTTCACATCACCACTTCCAGATATGTCTATGTCGGCATTTTTAGCATTTAGCTTCTCCAGATCTGCATTGCCAGAACCTGAAATATCTACTTTTGCCTGTCTGGCATTAAAGGTCTCGTCAACCTCAATTTCTCCGGATCCGCTAAGAGAAGCCCTAAATGTATCAACATCAGGAAACTGACCTTTTATTTCAACCTCCCCGCTACCGCTTAACGAAACACGGTCTATCAAAGGCATGGTAATAAATACCTCAATATCGTCATGTTGTACACTTGTGCGCTCATATTCCAGATACAATACGCTGCTCATAACCTTGGTTTTAAAGTGAGGGATCAGGTTGTCAGATCCTTTTAATACCACCTTAAAATCGGCGCCATAAACCACATGGACAGGGTTGGAGCCACTTGCATTTATACCGGTAAAGTTTCCTGGGTTACGTTCCTCTGTGATCTTATCACCGCTGGCTGTTAGTCTGTCTTTTGAACAGGAGATAAAAAGCAGACTGATGTAAACGTACAATAATAGGTTTCTCATAGTAATTTGGTTTTTGTGTGTTATAAACGATGATTGTTAATTTCAATTAAAGGTTGCATTAGGTTAAAAGATTACCTGAATACCTCCGGTATAGCCTACATATAGTCCCTGGAAGTCGTTTCCTTTGTTACCCCATTTAGATATGTAGTGCTTGTTTAAATCTTTACCCTCAATGGTATTGGTGTTTACGTAGTTAAGAGACGGACCGCCATAGATCTCCAGAAATTTAGCGATCTTCAAAGCAGGTAATACGCGAAACGACGAACTAAAATATTCTCCATGTTTAAAGCTCTCTAAACTCATCGCCGTTAATTCAGTATTTAACCTGAAGCTGTTTGACTGGAAAAAATGAGCTCCCATACCGGCCTCAGCTGCATATACTTCTTTGTCGTTTTTAAAGTTGTATCCAACTCCCAGAATACCATAAAGTACTCTGCCTCCCGATCTGAAGGTTAGCATGGTGGTCAGGTTGTCGTTGGTGCTTACCCCAATACTTTTCTCCCCGTTTTTTATAATGTTTACAATACCTATCGGGAAATCACTGCTCTCTGCGATGTTTATAAAACCGGCTATCTGGGCGCCTTTAACCTTTTTGGCAATATTTATAAAGCCTGCAATTTGAGATCCTTTTACATCTTTGGCTACATTCATGAAGCCAGCCATTTGAGAACCTTTCACACCTTTTGCTATATTGATGAAACCTGCAAACTGAGATGCTGTTCCCCCTTTGGCCACATTGCCGAAGCCTGCAAACTGGGCACCATTCATTTCTTTAGCAATGTTGGCGAAACCAGCAAATTGAGCACCCTTTACATTCCCTGATGATATGTTGGCAAAGCCTGCAAAAGCAAAACCATCGCCACCGCCATAAGTGTTAAGGAAACCAGCAAATTGTCCGCCGTCTGCATTTTTGATTACATGATTAGAAAATCCTGCAAACAGGAACCCTTTGGCATCATGTAATACCACATTCGAAAGCCCTGCAAAGGCCAAACCACGTTCAGCTGCAGATACTCCGCCAAGTAAGTTAAAAGAAAGGTTATTGGTATCTAAAGGGGCATGTGTTCCGTTAGTACTTAAAGGATACACAATACCAATATGCATTTTGCCTGGCATTTGATTTTGCGCATTTGCAACTAGACCGGTAGCTAATAATACTGATGCTGTTATAAAAGATTTGATGTTCATTGTTGTCTTGTTTTAGAGTAAGACAACATGATTTACTTATACCCCTACGCAGGGGAGGAGAAATATTTAGCGGTCGCTATAAGGCGATCGTCGAGAAAAAAAACTAATTACCCGCTGGCGCTGCCACAATATTCTTTCTTCCAAAAAAAAGTACAGTAAGCGCAATAACAGAGGTCACTGTCATAATCAAAACCATCGGCACAGCCGATGTCTGCTCAAAAAAGCCAATACATGCCGATGCCAATGCTCCTAATCCCATTTGAAGCGCGCCCATCAACGCAGATGCACTACCTGCATTTTTTGAAAAAGGAGCAAGCGAAAGCRCCAAAGCATTCGGGTTGGCAACTCCTAAACAGCATAAGAAAACAAACAGAAAACCAATAGTTTCGGCAAGCCCGAACCAGCCATTAATACTGCCAATTAAAAATACAATTACCGTAATAACCTGCCCAATTAAAGCGGCAAAAATCAATTGCTCGCTTTTATATTTCCTTAGCATCAATGTATTTACCTGACTTGCGCCAATAAACCCTACAGAAAGAAAGGCAAAGATCCATCCATAAGTCTCTTCTTTCACTTTAAATAGCGACATAAAAAGAATAGGAGAGCTGGTAATGTATACAAACAAACCAGCAAATGCCATAGCTCCGGTAAACGCATACGTGTAAAATGTAGGTTCACGTAACACCGCTATAAAGTTGTTTATTATGGGTTTAGGCTTTAATGACATGGTGGTGTCCGGCTTATAACTTTCGGGCAACCAGAGCCAGCTGGCTATCAAATTAAACAAGCCTAAGCCCAGTAAAATCAAAAACACTGTATGCCAGCCAAAAGCCACCGTAACATAGCCACCTACGGTAGGAGCAATCATAGGCGAAACGCTAAGCACAAGCATCAATAAGGCAAATACCTTGGCATTTTCACTAACAGGAAACAAATCGCGAACCATGGCAACCGATGCAACAGTAGCCGCACAGCTTCCAATTGCCTGAACAAACCTCAATACAATAAACGAGTCAATATCTTTAACCAGCGCACATCCGGCAGCTGCCAGAATATATACCAGTAAACCAATAAATAGGGGTTTCTTACGACCAAAACGATCTAACAATGGTCCATAAAGTAACTGACCAGCAGAGATACCTATAAAATAGCTTGATAACGACCAGGCTACCTTCGCATCGGTGGTATTCAGGTCTTTGGCTATTGCTTTAAAACCCGGCAAATACATATCGATAGAAAAGGGGCCGAGAGCGGTGAGTGAACCAAGTATTAAAATTAAGAACAGATATCTTTTTTGCGTCATACCACAAAAGTAGTTATTTGATAACCGGCTTTTCGTCATGCCAATTCCAAATTATATAAATAAAAGATATTAAAGGCCGATACCGATGCCCGAGATCAAAAGGCGCATCCTTAGATAAATCGCGCATAAAATTATGTTTAATTCCAAAACCAATCAGAGAAACCGAACCTATTTTCCGGCCAATTGTAAACCTTGGCGCAGCCCGAATAGTAACATCTGTATTGGCGGGCAGGCCTACAGTTAACTGGATCTGTGGTGTAGGTACATAATTCTCCAGCATCCCACTGGGTAATTCAAAAGAAACCAGTTTGTTGTTATTCTCATCATAAACATCCATCAAAGGCCCATTAGCTCTGGTGCTGCCACTAAAGGAGGGTGAAATGACGTCATTGGGGTTCGCTGGACGCAGGTTGCTCGACAAACCGATCCGGGTAACGTCAAATGATTTGCCAGAGGCAGGTACTATTACACCAGTTCCGGTAACACGCAACTCAAAATGGGACAGTCCGAGGGTCTGGGCACTGTTTGTCCACCCACTGTTCATACCCAATCCAAATCCCTTAAAAAGAGACTTGGAATAAGCATCAACAAGTTTTGTGGCATCGGCAGGTCCTGCGTTTATGAGTTGTTCGAAACCGGTCTGGGCAAATAATTGGTGGGAGCTGATAATAGATAACAGTGATATAATAGCAAAAAGTCTCTTCATAATAATTCAGTAATACTATACTAGTAACGTCAGTAAACTGAATTTATCATAAAGAAACTTTTTATAAAGTAATATTTGGGAACCTTAGCGGCTTTTATCTCCTTTCATTATAAACACCAACTTCGGCAATAGATGGTGGGCCATCAGGAGATTGGATAGCTAATTTTATTTTCTCTGCCCAAAGTCTGTCGAAGCGGAAAATCTGAATTTTGCTGTTTTGGTCYACTTTTTCGGTTTTAAGCGGCTGCCATTTTCCACTGGCAAAGTATTGTATGGTATAGGCACTTTTTGTATTCCTTCCCTGAGTAATCACCAGCATATTTACAGGTTTGGCCTTTTCAAAATTGAGCTCATACCATGGCGATTTTACTTCGGAATTTGAAACCCAGGCACTTCCAAAATTATCATCATTGGCAAAATCCATAATATTCATGTCATCACTCCAGCTGCTGTTGCTTTTAACATGTTTAGCAAGGTTACTTGATATGATCGGTGCAGCATGCTCCGGTACCTGCGGAAGCTTTTCAGGTTTTTTATAAAGCTTGCCTATTTCTTTTAAAGCCTGCACGGCATTTTCATCAATCAAGCCATCTGCATTTGGGGCTACATTAAGGATGAAGTTACAGTAAGCATTGTTATACGGTATAATAAATTTATTTACAAGCTCGTCTACATTTTTAACCGGTGTACCCGGGAAAGATGTTTTCCAAAACCAGTTTTCCTGCAATGGAAGACATGCCAAAGCCGGCAGCTTATTGTGCTCTTTAGAAATGAATTGCCCTGCGCCCTGCTCATACGATTTGATGTCGGTATAAAAAAGTGCTTCTGCCGGGTATTTTGCCGCGTTAAGATCCATTACCAGACAATTGGGTTGTAGTGATTTGATCAGGTGATAGATGTCCTCAAATGGTACATCATCATACGAGATTCTTGACCATGGCGCATCCCATCCATCAATAACCAGGGCCGTTATTTCACCATAATTGGTAAGCAATTCGGTGATCTGATCTTTGATCATTTGAATGTGTTCAGCAGTGATCTGATTGGGGCGGATGCCATGGTGGGTATCCAGAATGGAATAGTAAAGCATTACTTTTAAGCCATTTTTACGGAAAGCATTGGCATATTCCTTTACCACATCACGTCCAAATGGCGTATGCATCACATTATAAGGCGTAGTTTTGGTATTCCAGATAGGGAAACCGCTATGGTGTTTGGTTGTTAAGCATCCATAGGTCATGTTTGCCGATTTTGCTGCTTTAGCCCACTGATCGGCATCAAACTTAGGTGATTTGAACAGGGAAAGGGCTGCATCAGGATCCGACCAGTCCTGGTTCATAAAAGTAGGCATCCCATAGTGGATGAACATGCCAAATCCGAGGTCTACAAAATCCTGTTGAAGTGCAGGGAGCGATTTATTCGGCGCTTTTTGCTGCGCATGTAATGATTTTAAAGGAGAAAGTCCTGAAATCAGTAACAATAAAACTAAAATTCTTTTAATAGTCATTTTTTCTGTTTTGAAATTGGTCAGTGCAAATTTATAGTGAATAAAGAATAAACTGACTTCAACTTAAAGGAAAAAACGCTGCTTAATGACGAATACGGGAGGAGCATACCTGCCGACAAAGTGTATCCCGGTGGTGGAAAAATCATTGATTCTATTCTAAGCCGGAATATGCCCAACCTACGTGCGGCTTATCTTAAAGATAAGAAAACCTTTGATCAATTGGCCATGCGGGTAAGTGATACACTTTTCAATGTTTTAAGGATGAAGAGTAACATGGACAGTGTTTTCAAGTCGATCGTTATTCGGAACTCCCTGGATACCAATATGCGTTATTTACTAACGTTTCAATCAATAGAAATAAACTTTGACAACCGTATAGGAGATATTTTCATCTTTGACAGTAAAAAAGCATTTTTTAAAGAAAAGAATAAAGCAAACTATGGGGCTATTATTGATGGTGAGCTCGCCAACCCCACACCTCAAAACAGGGTAACCAATCTTTCTGTAAGCGACAAGCTAAAATACGATTACAGGGTTACGTTTAGCCTTTTTGCTGATCACCCTTACCGCATGTTAAGGGTTGCCTATCAGATGCTTCCTACATTTTCATTGGTGGCAATATGTATTCTCATAACTGTTGGCATAAATTATTATACTTACATCAACTGGATGAGGCAGAAAAAAGAGGCCGAAATAAAGTCCGATTTTCTGAACAGCATTAAGCATGAATTCAACACACCGATTACTACAATCCTGGTGGCAAGTAAAAGCCTCGATGATGATGTTGTGCTGAACGACAGGCCGCGTGTAAAAGCACTTGTTCACATTGTAGAACGGCAGGCCCGCCGGCTGGAATCGCATATCAATCAGATGTTGGAGCTATCAGTGCTCAAAAAGAAGGCAAATCTGGTAGAAACAGATCTGAACTATTCGGTTATGGTATTGATAAATGATTATAAGGTAAAGCTTAGTCCATCAGATCGCATTACATTTGATCCATATAGCGCTGAAATACTGGTTCGGATCGATTCTTTTGTGTTCACAACTATGCTGAATAATATGTTTGATAATGCTTTTAAATATAACCATAGTGCCCATAAGCATGTCGAAGTATTTATTGATGAACAGCAGGGAAATTATGTGCTCCATGTTGCCGACAATGGAACCGGAATTGAAGATGATGTTAAAGAAAAAATATTCGATAAGTTCTTCCGGTCAAACCAGGACAGTACCATTCCCGGGCTTGGGCTTGGATTATATTACGTAAAAGAATGTCTGGATATTCATGGTTGGAGAATGGACGTGAAAACAAAAATAGGTGAGGGCACAGAATTTATGGTCTATATATGATTTACGATATTGTTATAATAGAAGATGAAATAGATTTAGGAAATGTTGTTTCTGAATACCTTAAGTTAAGGGGCTTTAGTGTGCAATGGTTTAAAACTGCTAATGAGGCATTAGCTTATTATGCGGCTAACCAATTGACCAATAAATTGATCATCATTGACGTTCAGCTGCCAGATCTAAACGGATTTGATTTAGCTACCGAGATCATGAAAATCAATAAAAACCAACCCTTTTTCTTTTTAACAGCCCATAACGAGAAAGATAACCGCCTCAGGGGGCTCAAAATAGGGGCAATAGATTATATTGCCAAACCCTTTGAAATTGAAGAGCTCGTACTGAGAATTGGGAATATCATCGATAAGTTATCCAACAATTCTTCTGACAGATCCGGTGACCAACCGGAATTTATCCGTATTGCCAACATCAAATACAATAAAAAGCAGTTGTATGTTTTGCTGCCAGATAACAACGAGGYATCACTCACTTTAAGAGAATCAGAATTATTGGATTATCTTTTAGGTAATCTCAACCAGCTGGTAAAGAAAAAGGATATTCTGTTGGCGCTGTGGGGAAATGATGATTATTTTAACGGAAAAAGCCTCGAAGTCTTCATCTCCAGGCTCAGAAGGTTATTTAGAGCATCCAAAGAAATCTCTATCGAGAATGTTTATGGCCTTGGCTATATGTTAAAGGTAAAATAATCATACTCCTGAATTATATGAATAATCGGAATGATTTAAGCAAAATATTTTAAACCTTATTGATGTTACTAATGTTATTAGCAAATATAACTACTTTTGTTAGTAAAATTTAGAAAGATGTCTGAGCGGATTAGAGAAAAGTTAAATATACTGGCTGATGCAGCAAAATATGATGTATCATGCTCATCAAGCGGGGGAACGAGAAAAAACGACAATAAAGGACTTGGTGATAGCCATGCTTCTGGAATTTGTCATACCTATACAGAGGATGGACGCTGTGTTTCTCTTTTAAAAATTCTCCTGACCAACCATTGCATTTATGATTGTGCTTTCTGTGTTTCAAGAAAAAGTAACGACATTGAACGCGCAGCTTTTACTGTAGAAGAAGTTGTATCCCTAACCATCAATTTTTACAGACGAAACTTTATTGAAGGACTTTTTTTAAGCTCTGGAATTTTTAAAAACGCCGATTTTACGATGGAGCGCTTACTCAAAGTCGTTAAAAAATTAAGACTGGAAGAACGCTTCAATGGATATATTCATTTGAAAACGATTCCCGGTGCAAGCGAAGAATTAATCAGGGAGGCTGGTCTTTATGCAGACAGAATGAGCATCAATCTGGAGATGCCTACAGAAAAGGGACTAAAATTACTTGCCCCGGAAAAGAGCCATGAAGACGTAAAGCGCCCACTTGGATTTGTACAAAATCAAATCGTACAATTCAACGACGAAAAAAAGCTGATTAAAAGTACTCCTAAATTTGTACCTGCGGGGCAAAGCACCCAAATGGTAATCGGTGCAACACCTGAAACAGATAAAGACATTATGCATACCGCAGATGCATTTTATAAAAACTTCTCTCTGAAAAGGGTTTATTATTCAGGTTATATTCCGATTAGCCATGACAATCGTCTGCCGCTTATTGGCACTCAGCCTCCGCTAATTCGTGAGAACAGATTATATCAAACTGACTGGCTCATGCGCTTTTATGGTTTTAACGTTAACGAACTCCTGAACGATGCCAACCCACACCTGGATGTGGATATAGACCCAAAACTTAGCTGGGCGCTTAGAAACCTTCAGTTTTTCCCAATAGATATCAATGTGGCCGCTTATAAAATGATTCTGCGCATCCCTGGAATTGGAGTGAGCTCAGCAAAAAAAATTGTACAAGCCAGAAAATTCGGAAAGTTACGGATCGACCAGCTTAAGAAAATAGGGGTTGCCTATAACAGGGCAAAACATTTTATCAAATGCGCAGATACTCCCTATCAGATTAAAGATTACCAGGGTACGCAGATCAAGTCATTTATATTAGCGGAGAGCCAGAGTAAATATTTAAAGAATGATGTTCAACAAATGATTTTATTTTAATCCTGCAACTTTAATGATATACGTGATCGATGGCAGTTTAGAAAGTTTGCTGTGTGCAGTTTTTGAATGGTTTGAAAGAAAACCAGGAAAGATTATGCTGCAATTGGAAAAATACTACCAACCGGATGCCTTCACCACGGAATTCCATGTATATAAGGATCAGAAAAAGGCTGATAGGGTATGGACAGGATTAAAAAAGAAATTAGACAGAGGTTGGATGAGAAGATTCTACTGCACCTTCCTCTCAGAATCAGCTCAGGCTTACAGCAGTCTATTTGAGTTTACTTGTTATATATTTTCAAACCCAGCCGGATCAGAGGGCAATTATGGCAATACCCATGTCTTGGCGGTAGCACAAACAGCCAGGAAGGTTGAAAGAKAGAAACACAGGATGGAAGCTTTCATACGATTTCAACATTCTGCTGATGGAATTTTTTACTGCGTTATAGACCCGGACTTCAATGTGCTCCCTTTGATCATGAACCATTTTAAGAACCGTTATGCAGATCAGCAGTGGATCATTTACGACTTGAAAAGACATTATGGATTATATTATAACCTGGAAAAAGCTGAAGAAGTGAACCTCACTCCAGAAGAAGAAAAGAACTTGCAAAAAACAACCGGGGAACTGCATGCCATCAAAGAAAATCTCTATGCCACATTATGGAAAGATTATTTTAAAAGCACCAATATCGCGGCCAGAAAAAACACAAAATTACATGTGCAGCATGTCCCAAAAAGATATTGGAAATATCTTACTGAAAAAATGGACACTTAAGGGCAGCTTTAGAGTAAATCCGCCTGTCCATTAAGAAAAATTCGGCCTTAAAACCAATTCGCTTAAACAACCGTATATAATGGTACCGGAAATCATAATTCAGATGCTCAAATAGAAAACAAACTACAAAAACCCGTTAATTCAGCATTTAACCTTTTTTTTACTAAAATCAATGTGCGAACAAACTAACCCCGAAAATTAGAAAAACGGTTTTTTAAATCTTATCCAAAACCAAAACACAATACCGGGTTAATTCACATAGATGTCTCAGCGGGTACTATATTTTTACGTTTTTGTTGGTGTGTTGTTTTGTCGTGGATTTGTTGTAATTTCAAATCAACCCTTCTGGTTTTTTTATTATGCAGGTAACCAGTGATTTATTTTATAATCAATTGCCAGAATATAAACTGCCTCTGGCTGAATTGATAAGAAATGAGGACTTGTTTTATCAGGTGCCCCAGGATTGGCATGTGATCATTACTGACATTAAGGGATCTACTAAAGCTGTAATTCAGGGACAGCATGAAACTGTTAATCTACTGGCTACCGGTAGCATTGTGGCAGTGCTGAATTTCGTATTTAAAAGAGGGATAACGGTTCCGTTCTTTTTTGGCGGGGATGGCGCGACCTTTATAGTTCCTCCATCGGTATTAGATGTGTTGATGGATTTGCTACTGCTTTATAAAGAAAATGTTCTGCTTAACTTTGGGCTTGAACTCCGGGTGGGTACCTTGCCCGTACAGCAAATTTATAGCAAAGGGAATGAACTTAGGATCAGTAAGTTCAACATTGCAAGATCTTTTTCCATTCCTGTAGTTCTGGGAACTGGATTAAGTTATGCCGAACGACTGATCAAGGCTGAAGACTATTTGTTTGCCCAACAGGGGGATGTTACTGAGGTTCTGGATCTTAGCGGGATGCAATGCCGATGGGATAAGATCGGGCCTCCTGAAAATAGTAGTGAGGTGGTCACACTTTTGGTTGTCTCTGGCAAAAACAGGACGCAATCACTGGTGTTTAGTAAAGTGGTTGCATTGTTAGATGATATTTATGGGGAACCACGGAAGCGGCAGCCAATTTCAGTTGCCAAACTTAAACTCAATACTACATTTAACCGCCTAAATCGAGAAATGCGTGCAAGGATGGGAGAGATCAGGTTTTTTGAACTGATCCGTACCTGGCTGATCAATTTTTATGGCTTCATCTATTTTCTTACAGCACATGGCAAGGATTATCTGAACCGTCTGGTAGAAATGTCCGATACGTTGGTGATTGATGGAAAAATAAATACCGTAATTTCTGGGAATGATACACAAAGATTGAAACTGCTCCGTGCACTGGATATATTGGAAAAAGAAGGAGAGATTATATATGGTGTTCACATTAGTAATGATGCGATCATGTCTTGTTATGTGCGGGATCTGGTGGATGGACATGTTCATTTTGTAGATGGATCAGAAGGAGGTTATACGAAAGCAGCGATGATGGTGAAAGCTAAATTAGTTTAATAAAATGGTAATTTTAAATAGATAAAGGAAGCAAAATGAAAAGAATATCAAGAAGAAATGCACTAATTCTATTGTCAATTGGATTGTTTGTAATTGCTATTACACAAATCATTTCTCGTTACGTAGGATTGTCTGATTTATTAAAAGGTTCGTTAGTAGGTATTGGCTTTGGGCTTTTAATTTTGTCTGTAACATTTGGCAAGTTTAAAACGGTTTATTAAACATAAAACTTCTTTATTAATTATGAAACACGAAATTCGATTGACATTAATGTAGTTTAAGGCTGCTTTTTGTATGGTGCAGAATTATATAAACTAATTACCATATTATATAATCCCTTCGGGCCCCGGCCATGGTACCTTTGTATTGTAAATAATAGAAAGATTATGGCATTACAAGAAAATATAGAAACCACTTCTTTTCCCGTCCTGGGGATGACTTGTGCCAGTTGTGCGGTAAGTGTAGAATCTATGATAGGCGCACAAACCGGTGTAAAACAAGCTGAAGTAAATTATGCTACCCAAAAGGTAAAAGTAACCTATGATGCAGGGGTGATCCAACCAGAGGGAATGCAAAAGGTTGTTCAATCCATAGGCTACGACTTAATTCTGGATACTGAGAAAGGAAACGAAAAACAAGAGCAAGTACAGGCCGACAATTATAAAGCGTTAAAAAAGAGAATAATTGCCGCAGGAATATTAACCATACCTGTAGTAGTAATAGGCATGCTTTTTATGGATATGCCTTATGCCAATTACATTATGCTGGTATTATCTGCCCCGGTAGTTTTTTACTTCGGTAAAGACTTCTTTATAAACGCCTTTAAACAAGCAAAACACAGCAGGGCAAATATGGATACGCTGGTGGCATTAAGTACCGGTATCGCCTTTATTTTCAGTGTGTTTAATACCTTTTATCCTGAATTTTGGCACCAAAGAGGCTTGCATCCACATGTTTATTACGAAGCTGCTGCGGTAGTTATTGTGTTTATCATGCTTGGTAAACTACTCGAAGAACGTGCTAAATCCAATACTTCATCTGCCATTAAGAAACTGATTGGGTTACAGCCAAAAACGGTGATGCTKATTACGGATGAGGGAGAAAAAGAAATAGAGGTTGCGGATGTAAAAGCGGGCGATAAACTACTGGTCAGGTCAGGAGAAAAAATCCCGGTGGATGGCAAGGTTTACGAAGGAAATTCATTTGTAGATGAAAGCATGATTACCGGTGAACCTGTCGCGGTTTCTAAACAAAAGGACGATAACGTTTTTGCAGGTACCATTAATCAAAAGGGAAGTTTCCGCTTTATAGCCGAAAAAGTGGGCAGCGAAACCATGCTGGCACATATTATTCAGCTGGTACAGGAAGCCCAGGGCTCTAAAGCACCGGTTCAGAAACTGGTTGATAAGGTAGCCGGGATATTTGTACCTATAGTGATGCTGATTGCTATAATTACGCTGGGTGTGTGGCTGTTATTTGGCGGCGAACATGCCTTTACGCAAGGGTTACTGGCTATGGTTACTGTATTGGTGATTGCTTGTCCTTGTGCGTTAGGACTGGCAACACCAACAGCAATTATGGTTGGAATAGGCAAAGGTGCAGAGAGCGGTATTTTAATTAAAGATGCCGAAGCGCTTGAGCTTGGCTACAAAGTAAACGCCATTGTTTTAGATAAAACCGGAACCATTACAGAGGGTAAACCAGAAGTTACTTCTATACACTGGGCCAGTACTTTACCAGAAAATGCAGATGTGTTAAAACAGGTGTTTGCTGCTATGGAACAAAGTTCGGAACACCCATTGGCCGAAGCAATTTTTAATCACCTTAAAAAGGATGGTGTAAAACCTGCAGGCATTACAGATTTCGATAGTTTAACCGGGAAAGGGGTATCCGCAGTTTACAGCGGTAAGAAGTACTGGGCCGGAAGCCATAAAATATTAACTGATCATAATCAGTTAATATCCAGTGAATTGAAAGATCAGGCTAAAGTATTACAAGATCAGGCCCAAACGGTAATTTATTTTGCCAATGAAACGCAGGTGCTGGCAGTAGTATCAATTGCTGATCAGATAAAACAAGGCTCAAAAGAGGCGGTTTCAAAACTTATTAAGCAGGGCATTGAGGTTTATATGCTTACCGGTGATAATAAGGAAACTGCTGCTGCGGTGGCTGCTGCAGCTGGTATAGAAAACTTTGTAGCAGAAGTATTGCCATCTGATAAGGCTGAGTTTGTTAAAAAACTACAGGCTGAAGGCAAGGTGGTTGCCATGATAGGCGATGGTATAAACGACAGCCAGGCATTGGCACAATCAAACGTGTCGATCGCAATGGGCAKGGGTTCTGATATTGCCATAGATGTGGCAAAGATCACGCTGATATCTTCAGATCTTTTGCAGGTGCCAAAGGCGTTAAAATTGTCTAAGAAAACTGTTAGAACTATTAAACAAAACTTGTTCTGGGCGTTTATTTACAACCTGATAGGAATTCCAATTGCTGCAGGGGTATTGTACCCGGTTAATGGGTTTTTATTGAACCCAATGATTGCCGGTGCGGCTATGGCGTTAAGTTCTATATCGGTAGTAAGTAATAGCTTAAGATTGAAATTTGCGAAGTTGTAATGGATGCGCTCGTCATGTAGCTCGATCGTCATCTCGACGATAGGAGAGATCTCTTGAAGTAGCCTTGAAGCAAACTAGCCTAACCAAGAGATCCCTCGGTTCCTCGGGATGACGACGAGTGTGTTAGCCGAATGACTGGCATAGTACCATTACAACAACAATTCAAAACATAACATAATAACAACAATTAAACTCAAAAAAAATGCAAACTTTAAAATTCAAAACAAATATTAAATGCACAGGTTGTATTGCAACCGTAACGCCTCATTTAAACGGCTTAAATACCATAGAAAACTGGGAAGTAGATCTTGAAAACCCGGATAAAATTTTAAAAGTGGAGGCGGAGGATGAGCTTAAAGC
>NZ_JBFTNT010000115.1:0-15028 GCF_056397585.1 Pedobacter sp. 05L430
TCTAAGTACTGTACAAGTCTATATGGTTCAGATTTTTGAACATATCTCCATTGGGTGTAAAATTGTTCTTGTGCTAATTTTTCCTGTGGTAAGAAAGTAATGGCAACTTCAATGTCAGAAATGCTTTGAATAAAGAAACGTGCGCTTGTACATAGTGTTTTTTGAGCTTTATCATTATTTTTAAAGTCCTCAATAGCTATTTCCCTTATCGCCGATGATGATTTAGTCGGGTTCCTGTCAATAATATCTACAATAAGGTTGCTTACCTCATTTTTAGTTTTGAGATATTTCCCATTTCCTGTTTGTAGGATTTTAAAATAAATTTTAAGCGGTTTCATATTGTTTTTTTGCGATAAGGTTGATCTTAGCCTTACAAATAAATGAGTATTTGGGCGTAGTTTGAAAAAATATTGAATTAATATATCTTTAATTTATGAATAAGAACAGATTAGAAGCATTTAGTGATGGCGTTTTAGCTATTATTATCACCATTATGGTTTTGGAGCTGAAAGTTCCCCATGGAAGTTCTTTGCAGGCACTGACGCCACTTATTCCTGTTTTTATGAGTTATGTGCTCAGTTTTATCTTCGTTGGTATCTATTGGAATAACCACCATCATATGATGCAGCTGGCTAAAAAGGTTAATGGAAAGGTGTTGTGGGCTAATCTGCATCTGCTTTTCTGGCTCTCACTGTTCCCCTTTGCTACTGCGTGGATGGGAGAGAATCATTATGAAACCTGGCCAGTGGTAATGTATGGTTGTGTAATGTTTATGGCAGCCATGGCTTATTTTATTCTGGAAAGTGCATTGAAAAAGTTACATGGGCCAGATTCTGAGTTTGCGAATACATTTGGCACAACCATAAAAGACACTGTTTCCTGCTTAGCTTACGTAGTTGCAATTGGAGGCAGTTTTATAACCCCATGGGTAGGTATAGCATGTTATGTTTTTATTGCAATAATCTGGTTTATACCCGAAAGAAGAGTGGAAAAAAAGATAGCTTAACGGAGAGGCGGATAAAATTGTAATTGAAAACTATTTTATCTAAGTTTGCACAAAAAAATAAAGATACATGAGTGTTTTAGTAAATAAGGATTCAAAAGTTATTGTTCAAGGCTTTACAGGAAATGAGGGTACTTATCATGCTTCTCAAATGATTGAGTACGGAACGAACGTTGTTGGCGGTGTTACACCAGGTAAAGGTGGCCAAACTCATTTAGATAAACCAGTATTTAATACTGTAAAGGATGCGGTTGATAAGGCCGGTGCTAATGTATCTATTATATTTGTTCCCCCTGCGTTTGCTGCAGATGCTATTATGGAAGCTGCCGAAGCAGGTATTAAAGTTATTGTTTGTATTACTGAAGGTATTCCTACTAAGGATATGATTCAGGTTAAAGAATATATTTCTGACAGAGATTGCCGTTTAATCGGTCCTAACTGTCCAGGTGTTATCACTGCTGATGAGGCTAAAATTGGTATTATGCCGGGTTTCATCTTTAAAAAAGGTACTGTTGGTGTAGTTTCTAAATCTGGTACTTTAACTTACGAAGCTGTTGATCAGGTAGTAAAAGCAGGTTTAGGTATTACTACTGCTATTGGTATTGGTGGTGACCCTATCATTGGTACTACTACTAAAGAAGCAGTTGAGTTGTTGATGAACGATCCGGAAACTGAAGGTATCATCATGATTGGTGAAATTGGTGGTGGTATGGAAGCTGAAGCAGCGCGTTGGATTAAAGAAAATGGCACAAAACCTGTTGTAGGTTTTATTGCCGGTCAAACTGCTCCTGCCGGACGTAGAATGGGCCATGCGGGTGCAATTGTTGGCGGCGCAGATGATACTGCTGCAGCAAAAATGAAAATTATGGCAGAATGCGGTATTCACGTTGTAGCAAGTCCTGCTGAAATTGGGGAAGCTATGGCTGCCTTGTTAAAGAAATAATAAAGATCTTCTTGTATAATGCAAAGGCTCTGGTGATATCATTCATCGGAGCTTTTTTTATAACTGACATTATTATTACTTCAATTATGAAACCGCTGGAGGCTTTAGTTCGTACCTTGTATTAAATAATATGCAAATGAAAGCTTTAATTAATAAAACATTTATGCTAGCGGGCTTGTTAGTGATAACTAGCTTTGTAGCATGTGCGCAAAAGCCCAAAAAAGAAGAAGTCAAAAAAACAACCAATAATATGGAGTGGAATAAATTAACTAAAGAAGAAGAGGATGTAATAGTGCGGAAGGGTACTGAATATCCTGGAACCGGAGCATTGTTGAATAACAAAGAAAAAGGAACCTATATCTGCAGACGATGTAATGCACCATTATACCGCTCGGAATCAAAATTTGAATCGCATTGCGGATGGCCAAGTTTTGATGATGAAATAAAAGGAGCAGTGTTAAGAATACCTGATGCAGACGGACAGCGTACAGAAATTGTATGCGCAAATTGTAAAGCACATTTAGGTCATGTATTTTTGGGAGAAGGCTTCACATCTAAAAATACTCGTAACTGTGTGAACTCAATTTCTATGAGTTTTGTGCCCGATAAGAAATAAAATCTTTTGGAATGACATAAGTATAATGCCCGATGATAACTTGTCGGGCATTACTTGTTTATAAGTGTTTAGTTTACTTATGTTTGCACGTTCACCAACTATAGTAAATATGAAGTATTGTTTATTGTTATGCGGTATGCTGATTTCTTTTATGGGTTTTTCCCAGGATATTTCAGACGGAACGACATCAGAATCGGCCCCTGAAACAACAGCAAGATCGTCATCCAATCTATCTTCTAAATTAATCTCTAAAACCGTTTACGCTACATATTACGCAAAGAAGTTTGAAGGACGAAGAACTACAAGCGGTGTAAGGTATCGGGGTAAAAAAATGACTGCCGCTCACATGTCCTTACCATTTGGGACAATAGTAACGGTTACTAATCCAATAAATGGCAGATCTGTGGACGTCGAAATAAATGACAGAGGTCCGCATTCCAGAAAATTCAAAATAGACCTTTCTGAAGGCGCGGCAAAAGAGCTTGGGTTCTATGGAAARGGGGTTGCTAAACTTGAAATTAGCTATCTGCCAGATACCGAGTAATTTTTAAACTTTAGGGGATATAAAGTCAGCTTTTTTAAATTATTAACATTCAAAAGTTTTTACTATCCCCTTAAAAAGAAATAATTAGCTTTTTTGGTGGTTGATTATGACTGAAATCTGATCTTTTAAACAGCCAAATCTAACAACGTGTTAACAACTTTGTTCTGCAAAAAAGGCCTCATACTTTATATTTGTTTAAGTAAAATTCTTTAATAAATCACACGTAGATTTTCAGTTAAAGGTTTAATATTTAGTTGATTAAGGTTGCCAGAGAAATTCAAGTCTTTTCAAATCTTTAAATTAAGTATGGTTTTGTCGACTGTTAGCGTTTATTAAGGGTTTTTCATAGTTCAATCATTCACTACGTTAAACAAAGGCTTATGCAAGAAGAAGAAGTATTATTAAAAGAAAACAAAGACCGTTTTGTTCTTTTACCGATTAAATATCCGGCAATTTGGGAAATGTATAAAAAGAGTGAGGCTAGTTTTTGGACGGCAGAAGAAATTGATCTTTCTGATGACCAGAAACATTGGGATAACCTAAATGACGGGGAGAGACATTTTATTTCTCATATTTTGGCTTTCTTCTCTGCAAGTGATGGTATTGTAAACGAAAACCTTGCAGTAAATTTTATGAGTGAAGTTCAGTTGCCTGAAGCACGTTGCTTTTACGGGTTCCAGATCATGATGGAAAACATCCACTCAGAAACATATGCATTGTTAATTGATACTTATATAAAAGATCCTGATGAAAAGGATAGGTTGTTCCACGCAATAGAGACTGTTCCCTGTGTTAAGAGAAAAGCGGAATGGGCATTACGCTGGATAGAAGGTGGTAATTTTGCTGAACGTTTGGTAGCTTTTGCAGCTGTTGAGGGTATTTTCTTTAGCGGAAGTTTCTGCTCTATATTCTGGTTAAAGAAACGAGGGTTAATGCCAGGTTTAACATTCAGTAATGAGCTGATCTCCAGAGATGAGGGTTCACATTGCGAATTTGCTTGTTTGTTGTATGGTATGCTTAAGAATAAGCTTACTGAAGAACAAGTTCACGGTATCATTAAGGATGCTGTAGAAATAGAAAAAGAATTTATTACAGATGCCTTACCTGTGGCACTGATTGGAATGAATGCAAAGCTAATGTCGCAGTACATTGAGTTTGTTGCAGACAGATGGGTGCAAGAGCTTGGTTATACTAAAATCTATAATGCAACCAACCCATTTGATTTTATGGAGATGATATCACTACAAGGTAAAACGAATTTCTTTGAAAAAAGAGTTGGTGATTACCAGAAAAGTGGTGTATTAACCTCTACAGAAGATAAAGCTGCGGCTTTCTCTTTAGACGATGATTTTTAAAACTTATCGGGTTAGGCGATAAGTAATATAAATAAATAATTAATTCGGTGCCGATGCTGGGGTTGCTCATCACAAACCCAATATGCACCATAAATACCTGAAAAATATGTTTGTAATAAAAAGAGATGGCCGCAAGGAAGCGGTAAGGTTTGACAAAATAACTGCCCGTATTGAAAAGTTATGCTATGGTTTTAACGCTGAACTTGTAGATCCGATAGATGTAGCCAAGAAAGTGATTGAAGGTTTATATGATGGGGTTACAACATCTGAATTGGATAACCTTGCAGCTGAAACCGCAGCCTCTTTGACAACCAAACATCCGGATTATGCTTTGCTTGCTTCACGTATTGCTGTATCTAACCTTCATAAGAATACAACTAAATCTTTCTCTAAAACGATGGAGATGTTGTATAACTATATTGACTCTAAAACAGGTAAATCAGCCTCTCTTATTGCTGATGATGTTTGGGAAGTAATTAAAGAAAATGCTGACACGCTTGACAGCACAATTATATATGACAGAGATTTTGGGTTTGATTATTTCGGGTTCAAAACACTCGAGAAATCTTACTTGTTAAAGGTAGACGGACAGATAGTTGAACGTCCTCAGCATTTATTTATGCGTGTGTCTGTGGGGATCCATAAAGGTGATATTGAAAGTGCTATAGCTACGTATAACCTGATGAGCGAGCGTTGGTTTACTCATGCTACGCCAACCTTATTTAATGCTGCTACTCCTAAACCTCAAATGTCGTCGTGCTTCTTGTTAACTATGCAGGATGATAGCATTGAAGGTATTTATGATACATTGAAACAAACAGCTAAGATCTCTCAAAGTGCCGGTGGTATTGGTTTAAGTATCCATAACATTCGTGCTACCGGATCTTACATTGGTGGTACTAACGGAACAAGTAATGGTATTGTACCAATGCTAAAGGTATTTAACGATACCGCGCGTTATGTAGATCAAGGTGGAGGTAAGCGTAAAGGTGCTTTTGCAATTTATTTAGAGCCTTGGCATGCTGATGTATTGAGCTTCTTAGACTTGCGCAAAAACCACGGTAAAGAAGAATTGCGTGCGCGTGATTTGTTCTATGCACTGTGGGTTTGTGATTTGTTCATGAGGCGTGTGGAAGAGAATGGCGATTGGAGCTTATTCTGTCCGCATGAAGCACCAGGCTTAGCTGATTGCTTTGGCGAAGAGTTTGATGCTTTATATGAGCGTTATGAAAAAGAAGGAAGAGCTCGTAAAACTATAAAAGCTCAGGAATTATGGTTTGCTATCCTTGATTCGCAAATTGAAACCGGTACACCTTATTTGTTATATAAAGATGCTGCGAATAGCAAATCTAATCAGCAAAATCTGGGTACAATTAAGAGCTCTAACCTTTGTACTGAAATTATTGAGTATACATCTAAAGATGAAGTTGCAGTTTGTAATCTTGCATCTTTAGCTCTACCTAGATATGTAATTAATGGTGAATTTGATCACCAAAAATTATATGATGTTACTTATCAGGCTACTTTAAACCTGAACAAGATTATCGATTATAACTATTATCCGGTAGAAGAAGCTAGAAATTCAAACATGCGCCACAGACCAATTGGTTTAGGTGTACAAGGTTTAGCCGATGCGTTTATTTTAATGCGTTTGCCTTTTGAAAGTGAAGGTGCGCGTGAATTGAACAAAGAAATCTTTGAAACAATTTATTTTGCTGCAATGACTGCTTCTCATGACCTTGCAGTTAAAAACGGCCCTTACCAAACATTTAAAGGATCTCCTTTATCTGAAGGTAAATTCCAATTCGATCTTTGGAATGTGAAACCAGATAGTGGAAGATGGGATTGGGAAACTTTGCGCGAAAAAGTGGTTAAAGATGGTGTTTACAATTCATTGCTGGTTGCGCCAATGCCTACAGCTTCTACTTCGCAGATTTTGGGTAACAATGAGTGTTTTGAACCATATACTTCTAATATCTATACCAGAAGGGTATTGAGCGGTGAGTTTATTGTTGTTAATAAACACTTATTAAAAGACCTTGTAGCTTTAGGTTTATGGACCCCAGCTATGAAAGACAGAATTATTTTAGCTAACGGTTCTATTCAGGAGATTGCTGAGATTCCTGACTATATTAAAGAATTGTACAAAACAGTTTGGGAAATAAAAATGCGTAGCATTATTGATATGGCTGCCGACAGAGGTGCTTACATTTGCCAGTCTCAATCTCTAAACTTATTCATTAATGCACCAAATACTTCTAAATTAACTTCAATGCATTTCTATGCTTGGAAAAAAGGATTGAAAACTGGTATGTATTATCTACGTACTCAAGCAGCCTCTCAAGCTGTTAAATTTACAGTAGAGAACCAGGCAGGTAAAAACATGGAGCCTGTAATTCCTGAGCATATTGAACAAAGTGCCGAAGAGATTGTTGAAGGACCGGTTTGTTCAATGGAAGAAGGATGCATCAGCTGTTCAGGTTAATAATAATTTAATAATTAATATATTTAAAGAGCAGGTACCAAATACCTGCTCTTTTTTTGTGCTTCCTCATCCTGAATTTAACCATGTAGGAATCTAGTTGGAGATGCAAACAGATAAGACTCACCTCAGACTCAAGTCAGACTCTTCTTAGACTTGGTTAGACTATTGTCTAACAAAATTCTTTTTTCATTCTTAATATAATTTGCAACGAGGTTTATGTTTAATATTCTATTTGTCATTTTTAACAGGCAATCAGGAGCCATTAGTTTCTGATCTTGTATCTTTGTGGTTAATGGCTAAACACGAAATCATACCCTGCGAACGTTGTGGTACACCAATAGAGTGTAAAGCTAACTCGTACACTAAATGCCAGTGTAGTGTTGTACAGCTGGACTTAAATGAGGTACAGTACATTAGCGAATTACACGATGGTTGTTTATGCGCTAAATGTCTTTTTGAGCTTCAGCAGGAGTACAGGGATGCCGTTGCTTCATAAGTATAGCTGGTTTTGAGCCTCCTATCTTTTATTTTTTTTGGCTAACTTTGCGTCAAATTATTTGTTAACAAAGAATGGCAAAAGTACAAGTTGGATTGGTGCAGATGAGCTGTACCAGTAATAAACAAGAAAATTTAGATAAAGCAATTTTAAAAATCAGGGAAGCAGCAGCAAAAGGTGCACAAATTGTGTGTTTGCAAGAACTTTTTACTTCCCTTTACTTTTGTGATGTTGAAGATTATGACAACTTCAACTTGGCTGAGGCTATTCCCGGTCCTTCCACAGATGCTTTACAAGTCATTGCTAAAGAATTGGGCGTAGTGATTATTGCTTCTTTATTCGAGAAGCGTACAGCGGGCCTGTATCACAATACAACAGCTGTTTTAGATGCTGATGGAACTTATCTTGGCAAGTACCGTAAAATGCATATTCCTGATGATCCTGCTTTTTATGAGAAGTTTTACTTCACTCCGGGTGATTTAGGTTATAAGGTTTTTCAAACCAAATTTGCTAAAATCGGTATCTTAATCTGCTGGGATCAGTGGTATCCTGAAGCGTCACGTATTACTGCTTTGATGGGTGCAGAGATTATGTTTTATCCAACAGCTATAGGTTGGGCTACAGATCAGGATGAGGAAACAAATAAGGATCAATATAATGCATGGCAGACTATTCAGCGTTCTCACGCTGTTGCCAATGGAGTACCTGTGGTGAGTGTAAACCGTGTTGGACTTGAACAAGATGGAGCCATGAAGTTCTGGGGTGGAAGTTTTGCAACAAATGCTCAGGGTAAATTGCTTTATTTGGGTTCACATGATAATGAAGAAACTAAAGTAGTAGAAATAGATTTATCTGAGTCTGATTTCTTTCGTAAACATTGGCCCTTCTTAAGAGATCGTAGAATAGATTCTTATCAGCCAATTACTAAAAGATTTATTGACGAAGATTAAGATTTAAAAATGTCATCATTTAACGAAGTAATATTTAACAGCAGTCCGAAAAAATTAGGCTTTAGCTTTCCTGCTGAATGGGAAAAACATGATGCAACATGGTTAAGTTGGCCCCATAAGGAAGAATCATGGCCAGGTAAGATTGAAACTATATATGAACCTTATTGCCAGTTTATTAAAATCGTGGCAACAGGTGAAAAAGTTAGGATTAATATTAACAATGAGGAGACTAAAGCTTTTGCTATTTCTGAATTGGAAAAGGTGGGGGCTGATTTAACTCAGATAGAGTTTTATTTTAATCCAAGCAATGATGCCTGGTGCAGAGATCATGGACCGGCTTTTTTATTAAATAAGCCAACCGGGAAAAAAGCAATTGTGGATTGGGGATATAATGCGTGGGGGGGCAAATATCCTCCGTATGATCTTGATGACGTAATCCCAACCAAAATAGCTGAACATTTTAATTTATCTGTTTATCATCCTGATATTGTGATGGAGGGCGGATCTGTTGAATTTAATGGGGCAGGAACAATACTTACAACAACGGCTTGTTTATTAAATGAAAACAGAAATCCTCATTTAAATAAGGAGCAGATTGAAGAGTACCTAAAAGAATTTTATGGCGCTGAACAGGTGTTGTGGTTAGGAGATGGAATAGTTGGGGATGATACAGATGGCCATATTGACGACATTACCCGTTTTGTTAACGAGGACACCGTTTTAACAGTTGTGGAAAGTAATCCTCTGGATGAAAATTATCTGCTGTTACAGGAGAACCTGGAGACATTAAAGACTTTACGATTATTAAACGGGAAACCTTTGAATATTGTGAAATTGCCAATGCCTTCGCCGGTAATACACGAGGATACCAGGTTACCTGCATCATATGCAAATTTTTATATTGCAAATGCTGCGGTAATTGTGCCCACTTTTAGAGATGTGAATGATGAAAAAGCTTTAGAAATTATACGAGGCGTTTTTCCGGATAGAAAAGTTGTAGGAATTGACTCTACAGATATTATTTGGGGATTAGGAAGTTTTCATTGCCTTAGTCAACAAGAACCGGCAATCTAATCGCTTTTTATAATTGATATAATTAATTGAATATAACCAAACAAGAAATACAGATGAAGTTATTAGAAGGAAAAACAGCACTTGTTACAGGTGCATCTAAAGGAATTGGCCGCAAAATAGCGGAAAAGTTTGCAGAGCATGGAGCTAATGTGGCTTTTACTTATTTATCATCAGTAGAAAAGGGTGAGGCTTTAGAACAAGAGTTGCAAAGTTTTGGTACAAAGGTAAAAGGATATCGCTCTGATGCTTCTAAATTTGATGAAGCAGAGAAGCTGATCAATGATATTGTAGCTGATTTTGGTGCATTAGACATTGTAGTAAATAATGCAGGTATAACGAAAGATGGTTTATTGATGCGAATGAGTGAGGAGAACTGGGATGAAGTAATTAATGTAAACTTGAAATCTGTATTTAATGTGTCTAAGGCGGCTTCTAAGGTGATGATGAAAGCACGCAAGGGATCTATCATTAACATGAGTTCTGTAGTAGGTGTTCAAGGAAATGCCGGGCAAGCTAATTATGCTGCGTCTAAAGCAGGTATAATTGGATTCTCTAAATCGCTGGCTAAGGAATTAGGGTCACGTAATATCCGCACCAATGTTATTGCTCCTGGCTTTATCCGTACTGAAATGACAGACGTGTTAGATCCTAAAGTAGTACAGGGTTGGGAAGAAGGTATTCCTTTGAAAAGAGCAGGTGAGACTGAAGATGTAGCGAATGCATGCGTATTTCTTGCATCTGATATGAGTTCTTATGTTACCGGACAGGTATTGTCAGTTTGCGGCGGAATGCTGTAAGCTTAAAATAAAAATCTACAAGGGGTGTCGGAATTGATTTCTGGCACCCCTTTTTATTTAAATTGATAGGCATTAGTAAGCTCTATCACCTGTGGCACTCGCCTGTATTTTTCAAAATAATTATACCCTTGCTGAAGGTTTATCCAGAAAGCTTTGTGTTGTGGAAATTGTGCCAGGTATTTATTGAGATTAGTATCAGTTATTTTAAACGGATAGATGTGAACCGGGATTTGATTTTGTCCTCCATTTCGTGCCTCAGTGGCTAGCACA
The DNA here is from genome assembly GCF_056397585.1 of Pedobacter sp. 05L430. NCBI lineage: Bacteria > Pseudomonadati > Bacteroidota > Sphingobacteriia > Sphingobacteriales > Sphingobacteriaceae > Pedobacter > Pedobacter sp. 05L430. Next base: position 10,534 of record NZ_JBFTNT010000115.1, read on the forward strand.
TAAACCTCTTTTATCTTGTCGTCTGTTATAGGAATACATCCAACAGTTTCACATTTTCCATGAATGTAAATGTCGCTGCCCGGTTTTTCATTCGCACTTCTTAGCAAATCAATACTGTTAGGGTAATTTATTCCTAAAGACAAGTGGAAATTGCTTAGAGGATTAAACGCGGTGATGTAATAGAACCCCTCGGGGATTTGCAGATCTCCCTCCTTTAATTTAGGACCCAGAACACCTGAGTGCTGACAAAAGGGGTATACTTTGAACAACTTGTATTGTTTTTGGTTATTCTCTTTTAACCAAATCTCTAACTTTCTTTCAGCTTTATAAGCGGCTATATATAAACTGAACTTTCCGGTTATTTGATCTTTTTTAAGCTCTTTTTGCAGGCTATTCCACTTCTCACCATAGGCTTGTTTCACGCGCTCAAATGTTAATTGCTGTGCTTTGAAATTAGATTGGGCCAGTAAGGATGTAGACATAATCATTAGAAGAATAATGTAAAAATAGCTTTTCATTGTAAGGCGTTAGTTTTACTATGAACAAACTTATATAAAATTGTGCGAGCATTTTAAAATTTAGCATCTTTACCCAAATACGTATGAACGATTCTTTTAGCTTATACATTTTATTGGCTTTACTGGGATGCTTGCTTGCAGGTATTCTTTTCGCCTGGTTATTGTACCGTAAAACGGAACATTTAGATAAACGGCTGCGTTATGGATTGTTCGTTATACGCACCGTTGCAGTAACGGTAATAACTGCATTGCTATTCTTTCCTTTGGTAAGAAGCGTCTCGTATAATCTCGAAAAACCTGTTATTGTTATTGGGCAGGATAATTCACTGTCGGTTGGAGCTATTGAACCTAATGGCTTTAATAAGCAACAGTATGAGAAGGACATGCAGGCCTTAGCCGATAAGCTGTCGGAAAAGTATGAAGTTAAAGTCTATAATTTCAGTGACAGCGTGAAATCCGGCTATGATTTCAAAAATAAGGGGCAGGTAAGTAACGCTTCGAAGTTCATCAATCAGTTAAACGATGAATTATTAAATCGGAATGTGGGGTCAGTTATTTTGGCCTCAGATGGTATTTTTAATCGCGGGGGAAGCCCACTTTATGATTTAAACAAACTTAAAGCTCCGGTTTATACCATTGCATTGGGGGATACGATTCCGAAAAAGGATTTAATGATTTCGAACGTAAATCACAACAGCCTGGTTTATCTTGATAATGAATTTACGCTTGAGGTTCAGGTACAAGCCTTTGAAAGTAAGGGTGAAATGTCGAGGGTTACGATCTGAGTGTGATTAATCCAAAGGACTATAGTTTAATTATTCTGTACCAGTTTCCGGCTCTTCAAAATGACGGGGGTACATTTATTAATAAGGTTCAGCAAAGTAATGTGCCGTTGTGGTACATCTTGGGCGCTCAAAGTAATTTGTACGCGTTTAATAAGATGCAAAGTGCTGTAAATTTTAATGGAAGCAATAATACTTTGCAAGAGGCTTTTGCTGTTGCTAATACTGGATTTACTGCCTTTGAAATGAGCGCGACATTCGATAAACAAATTGAAGGATTTGATCCTCTTCAAGCTCCTTTTGGGGAGGTAAGAATAAACGGAACGGCATTAGTGGCTTTAAAACAGCGAATAGGCAAGATCAAGACTGAATCGCCACAATTGTTTTTTATGAACGCCGAGGGGAAAAAAGCAGGTTATTTAATAGGAGAAGGCATATGGCGTTGGAGGTTGGGAGAGGCTCAAAATGATCAGAAGTCAAATGCTTTTAATACTTTAATTTCAAATGCTGTCCAATATGTTTCTGCAAAGGATGATAGGCGTAAGTTTAAAGTTTACACTGCCAAGAACACTTTTGATGAAAATGAAAATGTGCCGATTAATGCAGGTCTTTATAATGATAGTTATGTTTCGGTAAATACACCGGATGTGAGTATTCAAATAAAGAATGAAGAGGGGAAGGTCTATAATTTTCTATTCTCCAGAACAGAAACAGCCTATCAGCTTGATGCAGGGATGTTGCCTGCAGGAAATTATACTTATACAGCCACAACTAACCTTGGGGGTAAAAAACACACTGCGCAAGGAGTTTTTTATGTAAATACACTTGTTGCAGAATATCAGCTAACTATCGCAAATCATCAGCTGCTTAATACAATGGCTATGCAAACGGGCGGTAAGATGTATATGCCGCAGAACTTATCGCAGATTTTAAAAGATATTGAAGCCAATGAACAGGTAAAAACCCTGAGTTACGAAGACCGTAAATATGAGGAATTGATTAACTTTAAGTGGGTGTTTGCATTGATAGTTATGTTGCTAACCCTGGAGTGGTTTTTAAGAAAAAGRAACGGAGAAATTTAAGCGCAAAGTATGCAAATAAATACCATGGATGCCATTGAGATCTTGGGGACTATCTCTTTTGCGATATCTGGCTCTTTTGCAGCCATGCAAAGAAGATTAGATCCTTTCGGGGTACTTATCATCGCTTTTGTAACATCTATTGGTGGAGGAACCGTGCGCGATTTGTTGCTAGGGGATACTCCTGTTGCATGGATGAGGGATGTAAATTATTGCTTGTTGATCTTGCTGACCTCAATTGCTACGGTCTTTTTTAAAACACATATCAAGAAATTTAAAGTAACTCTTTTTTTGTTCGATTCTTTAGGGCTTGGTCTTTTTACAATGCTGGGTATTCAGAAAGGAATTATTTTTGGTTTAAGTCCGGGTATTTGTATCGCCCTAGGTACCATTACAGGATGCTTTGGAGGTATAATAAGAGATACGCTATTAAATACCATCCCTGTAATATTCAGAAAAGAAGTTTATGCCACCGCCTGCATTATGGGAGGAATATTATATTTTACTCTTCTATATTTTAACTTGAAAGAAGACCTGGCAAAGGTTACCGTAATTGCGTTTATTTTTACAATAAGAATAGTAGTGGTAAGATATAAAGTTACGTTGCCTAAATTCGGCTATTAGTCTTTTGGGGCTTCATTGATGATCACAAAAACGTCTTCATTATCTTTTTTCATAAAGTACTTTTCGCGGGCAAATTTCTCTGCTGTATTTAGATCTGTATTTAATTCGTTAAGATCTTTCTTGACCTTAGCAATTTCCTTTACATAAAAATCCTTTTCCTCCTGAAGCTTGCTTACTTGCGATCTGTATTCGTATTGTGCTATTACATCGTTTTTATCGAAAAATAACATCCATACAACGAATGCAGCTACGCTCAGGAAGTATTTGTTACGTAAAAGTTCTAGAAAACGATTCATATGGACAAATATATAAAATAACACCCGAAGATTTAAAACCTTTGCCTTTTATTCAAATGGGTATTATCCACTTATTAACATGTTGGTTTTAGCTGGTCGTAATTTATGTGTTTCAATAGTAAGGTATTAGATAAAAGATCAGATATTGTATGGAGGTTAATTAATATATGTATGAAAGTAATTCTCTGCTCGTTATTGGTGTTTTGCATTTTTTGTGGCTTTATCGTTGAACACGGGAAAGCGGATAGAAAACCTAGGATCATCTTCGACACAGATATGGGGCCAGATTTTGATGATGTAGGCGCAATAACAGTTTTGCACGCATTGGCTGCTAAAGGCGAATGTGAGATACTTGCTACAGTATCCAGTGATAGCCATGCTTCTGTTGCACCGACTATAGAAATTTTTAATCAATATTTTGGCAAACCCAATATTCCGATAGGCATAGCATCTGCAAAAGCCCCGGGCTTCATAGCCCATAATAATTGGAATGATTCGCTGGTTTTACATTTTCTTAAGAAAAAGCCCACTGAATATCCCAATGCTTTAGAAGTTTATCGAAAAGTATTGGCCAGGCAGGAAGACAATAGCGTAACGATAGTTACAGTTGGCTTTACCTCTAATATAGCAGAGCTTCTCAACTCAAAGCCCGATAAATTTTCCAACCTTTCGGGAATGGACCTTGTTAAAAAGAAAGTGAAAAATTGGGTCGCGATGGCTGGAATTATACCAAATGGGGTTGAATTTAATGTAAATGAACATAAGGAAGCGGCTTATGAAGCTTTTAGTAGATGGCCGAAACCGATATTGCTGAGTGGTTTTGAAATTGGAGATAAGATACTTACAGGTGGAAAAGTGGCAAAGCAAAATATTAGTAAAAATCCTGCCGCATGGGCATATCAATATAACTTAGCAACTTATGATAAAAATCTACTAAGCAATAGGCCATCTTGGGATCAAACAGCAGTTTTATGTGCAGTCAGAAATCCAGAAAAATATTTTTATGTAAACGGTCCAGGGAAGTTTATCGTATATAAAGATGGATCTAATCGATGGGATGCGGATATTAATGCCGGACATTATTTTCTAGCTCATAAATATCCTTATGAAAAGATTTCTACAATAATTGAAAATTTAATGTTGTATGAGCCTGGTAATTGATATTAACAAACAACCCCAATACTTCTGGGTAATGG
>NZ_JBFTNT010000116.1:0-11698 GCF_056397585.1 Pedobacter sp. 05L430
GTAGACAACAATGCTGCAGTTACAGCAAGTATTGCTGTTGCTTTTTAGACTTAGATTAATATAGTTTAGAATTACGGAATTCACCTAAAACCAGGCGGATTCCGTAATTGTTAAAATCAAATATTTACTATGAAAAAATGGACATTTCGGGGTTTTGTGAGTAATCCCTTTGGTAAACTGATTCTGTGTTTTGGTATTGGGTTGATTATTGGTGGATTATGGTATTTGATGACTAATAATTACATCATTATTAAATGGTAATTTTATTGAGCCATGGAAGAAGATAATAAAGCAGACTCGGTAAGGAAATTTCTTGATCTGGTAAAGAAGTCCAGAAGAGGGAAATTTAAGGTATATATTGGCATGAGTGCGGGCGTGGGGAAAACGTACAGAATGTTGCAGGAAGCCCATGCTTTATTAAAGAATGGTATTGATATTCGGATTGGCTATATAGAAACCCATAACAGAGCTGAAACACATGCATTATTAGACGGTATCCCGATTATTCCCCGAAGAAAACTCTTTTATAAGGGTAAAGAGCTGGAGGAGATGGATGTAAACGCAATTATTAATACACACCCAGAGGTTGTTATTGTTGATGAATTAGCGCACACAAATGTTGAAGGGAGTAAAAACGTTAAGCGCTGGCAGGATGTTGCTGATATTCTTGAAGCGGGAATTAGCGTGATCTCTGCTGTAAATATTCAACATCTTGAAAGTATGAATGAGGATATTGAAACCATTACCGGGATCCCTATCACAGAGAGAATACCAGATAAGATTTTAGAAACAGCGGACGAGATCGTTAACATAGACCTAACCGCAGATGAGTTGATAGAGCGGTTAAAAGCCGGGAAAATTTATGATAAAAGTAAGATCGAACGGGCCCTCGGAAATTTTTTTCAACCAGAGCGTATACTCCAACTTCGTGAACTTGCTTTAAAAGAAGTTGCCCATCACCTGGAAAGGAAAATCAATATCGAAATTCCTAAGCAGATCAAGCTTCGGCCTGAGCGTTTTTTAGCTTGTATATCTACTAATAATACAACAGCTAAAATAGTAATCAGAAAAACCGCAAGACTTGCTTCCTATTACCGTTCACCATGGATAGTGCTATATGTACAAAACGATAATGAAAGTGGAGATCGGATTAAATTAGACGTGCAGCGACATCTGATTAACAACTTTAAAATGGCAACCGAGCTAGGTGCAGAGGTTATAAAAGTTAAAAGCAATCATATCACCAGCGCTATATTGAAGGTTGCTGAAGAAAAAGAAATTACCACAATATGTATAGGAAAGCCACACTTAAATTYATTTCAGATCATTATGAGAACTGCTGTTTTTAACCAACTTTTGCGAAGTATTTCTGCTACCGAAACTGATCTTGTTATATTATCATGACGTTAAAAATTTAATATTATAAACCATGAAGATAAAAACTAAACTACGCCTCGGATTCGGGTTCTTATTCGTGGTCGTGATATTCTTCGGAGCGATCTCGCTCTACTATATGAACAAAATTTCTGTAAGCTCCAAGGTAATCTTAAAGGACAACTACGAGAGCTTAAATTTTTCTGGCGAGATGCGAAAGATACTTGATGAAAGCGTAATACCACTTTCGCAGAAAGAGGCTGAACAGTTTGGAATCCATTTGGCAAAAGAAAGAAATAACATTACTGAAAAAGGAGAGCATGAGTCTGTACTTAGACTTGCTGAAGCCTATAAGATTATTGTAGACCCGGCAAAAAATATATCAGCCAAGCAGTTGGCATTAAATAATGCCCGATTGCAGTTGAGGATCATTGATGAGGTGAATATGAATGCTATTGTCAGAAAAAATGCTGCTGCCCAAAGGGGCGTCGAAAAGGCAGCAACTTATCTGATCTTTGCGGCTTCAATGTGCTTTCTAATCTTGTTTTCTTTTGTTGTAAATTTCCCGGGCTTTGTAGCCAATCCCCTAAAGGAATTCTCTGAAGCGATTAAAGAAATCAGTCGGAAAAATTATAAACAGCGTTTGGAATTCAATGGAACTGATGAGTTTTCGGAGCTCGCAACAGAGTTTAATGCTATGGCTGCTCAGCTCAACAAATGGGAAAACAGTAATCTGGCCAAACTTCAATCCGAAAAGCTAAGGATAGAAGCCATTATTGAACAAATGCAGGATGCAATTATTGGTCTGAACGAGAAAAAAGAGATCTTATTTTTGAATAAAGTAGCCGGACAGTTGTTAAACCTGAGCGAAAAAGATATTATCGGATTAAATGCTTTAGAGCTAATGAAAAGAAATGATCTTTTAAATAGAATATTGCAAATCAATAGTGTAGACAAACCAATGAAGATCTATGCTGATAATAAAGAGTCTTACTTCCAGTTGGAGCGTAGGGAGATCACAGTTCCGGTAGCCTATGAAGATCAGGACGAACAGATAATTACTGAGACCAGAAGAACTGCTGGTGAAGTATATATACTAAAAAACATAACACAGTATAAGGAATTAGACGAAGCAAAGACAAATTTTATTGCTACTGTATCTCATGAATTAAAAACGCCGATATCATCTATTAAAATGAGTTTAAAATTAATGGATGATGAGCGCGTTGGTACAATGAATGCCGAGCAGAAGGAACTTGTTCAGCATATTAAGGAGGATTGCGGACGTTTATTAAAGATTACAACGGAGCTACTTGATCTTGCTCAGGTAGAAACAGGTAACCTGCAATTAAATTTTGTGAAATCTGACCCACGTAAGATCGCTATTTATGCTATGGATGCTGTAAGGTTTCAGGCAGAGCAGAAGTCGATAGAATTGGAATTGATCAGCAAAAATAATTTGGCTAAAGTATTTGTGGATACTGAAAAGACCGCATGGGTGCTGGTTAATTTTTTATCTAATGCTTTGAGGTACAGCTCAGAAAAATCTAAAGTGATTATTCAGATAATTGAAAAGGATGGAAACATAGAATTTTCTGTGAGGGATTTTGGAAAAGGAATTGATGAGCAGTATCAGAAAAGGTTGTTTGACCGTTATTTTCAGGTTCCTACCGACGGAAATAATAAATCAGGGTCTGGATTAGGATTGGCAATATCCAAAGACTTCATAGAGGCAGAAAGCGGAAAGATTTGGGTGGAAAGTGCTATTGGAGAAGGAAGCAGATTTTGCTTTCAGCTACCAATAGCAGTATAAAATGCGTTATTAATTCATTGCAGAGTTAAGTGCAATGATGGCAGTTTTAAAGTGTTCGCGTGCAACTAAAAACTGAATATTTACTTTTCTTAATGCAAAGCCTGCGCTCTTAATGTTTATCCCTTTTTCGGTTAGAGCGTAGGCACTTTTTGCCAACAAACCCGGTTGGTCTATGTTAGATCCTAAGAGGCATACCATAGCAACTTCTTCAATAGTTACCTTTTCAAAGTCATCTTCCAGATCACTAATTAGTTTTTTAACAAAATCTCGTTCCCAAATTGCAATAGATATGCTGTTGGCACTGGTTGCCTTAAAGGTATAACTAATGTGGTGTTTATAGAAAATTTGCATGATGTGCAGATCGCTACCCACACTACCTACCATTAATGGATCATAAACATCAATCAATAGCAATTTGTCTGTTCCTGTAATTACTTCCACCCGTTTATGCTCACAAATAAAATTCCTGGTGATCAATGTGCCAGGGTGGGCAGGTTCAAAAGTGTTTTTTATTCGTAGATGAATCCCGTTGATTTCCAGAGGTTTTGAAGCCTTGGGATGGATTGCCTCCATGCCTACATCTGCCAGCTGATCGGCAATGTCATAATTGGTGTAACCAACCGGGGTACAATTTTCTATCCCCACTAACGCCGGATCTGCTGTTGATAGATGATATTCTTTATGAATAATTGCTTCCTGAGGTTTTAAGAATTCAGCAATTTTGCTAAAAGTTACTTCAGAATATCCCCGGTCAAATTCACGCATAATACCTTCGGTTCCTTTAGCATATCCTGTAACTATACACACTGTGTTTTCGAAGTCGATATTTTTAAAGGCATGCTTTATCCGCTGGTCAATAGTAAATGCCCTATGGTCATTAAAACCACTCAAATCTATAAGAATAGCATTAATACCCATGTTCTTTAAGATATTAGTAAAGTTAAAAGCAGAGTGGCTTTCTCCAATTGAGGCTAGTATCTCACGTGCCGCCTGTAAAATACCTGCTTTGCTCACATAACCTGAGGCCAGGATATTTGCTAGATTTTCAAGATATTTTTGTGCCTCTGTAATATGATTTTCTATGAACTGATCGGCCAGAGTTAAATCAAGGCCTATACTCTTATACTTTTTGTTGATGGATTTTAACTGAACGATCAGACTCATTAACGGCCTGTGAAAATCCTGATATTTAGCAATGCGATGATAAACACCTGGCTTTCCTGTTTTTTTGTTCTCCAACAACAGGTCGGTCACACCGGAAAATGCAGAGACTACAAAAACTCTGTTGTATAATGCCTCACCGCTTCTTTCAAATAAAACGATGTTATTAATAACATCTGCAAGGGCACTCATCGAAGTCCCCCCAATTTTTTCTACTGTTAACATGTATGATTTTACTTTCAGTTTCGGTTTAAAATTAAAGGATTTTTTCTATTCTACGTTAGGACTAATCCATTCTAAGCCAAAATCCGAATGGGATTAGACCTTGCATAGAGAACCTAAGATGTGAATAGAGATGCAAATTCGTGGCCTAAAAGATGAGATTGATGCTAAAGGTCAGTTACACATTGTGTTAGCTGTTTTTAATTTTTTTAACTAAAATCCAGATTAAATAAGCGTTTTTCAAAATGGGTGAGGTTTTTTCATTTTAACATGTTTTGGGTTAAAGGGCTTAGAAGTAAGGAATATGTACTTATATTCAGTTAAATTTCAAGAGAATTGTTTTAGGATTTGGATGGTATGGTTTAATTCATACATTTGAATTAATCAAATATAGACCCTATGCCTAAACATTTACCCGACCTAAACAGTCTGATAAGTCATATTGCTTTGTATAATAATGAGAACGCATACGAGAAGCTTTTCAAATCTTTGTTTCCTTCTTTATATCGCTTTTGCTTTTGTTTATTAAAGTCAAGAGAACTTGCAGAAGAAGTGGCCAGTGATGTTATGATTACCATTTGGCGGAATAGAGAAAAATTATCGGAGGTGAGAAATATCAAAGTTTATGCTTTTGTAATTGCCCGTAATTTATCCTTAAATGTGCTTAATAAACATTCAAAGCAGGAGTGGGTCTCTCTAGATGATATTGAATTCGAAATTATTCTTGACAACCTGAATCCGGAGCAGATATTGATTAATGATGAATTGAAGAGAAAGCTCGAGGTTGCCACCGAAAAACTGCCTTCTCAGTGCAAGCTGGTATTTAAATTAATAAAAGAAGACGGTTTAAGTTATAAGGAAACGGCATCCATTTTAAATATTTCTCCTAAAACAGTAGATGCGCATCTGGTAACGGCAATTAAAAAAATGAGCACTGTTTTAAAAGCAGAATTTAACCTCATGTAAAAAAACTTTTATTTTTTTTCATGAAAGACTAGGGAGTTTTCCAAAAAGGTTTGTCCTATACATACAAACCAATATAAACTTACCCGGATTATCTGTATGTATAAAAACAGAATTATAGAACTGTTAGCTCGTAAATTAGCTGGTGAAGCCACGAAAAGCGAATTGGAAGAGCTGAATGACCTCATAACAGGATATCCTGATTCCGTTTATTATGAAGAATTTCTAGAACAACTCTGGTTAAGTTCAGAAGGACAAACCGATCTGCCAGACGTAGATCAGGCGTACCTGTTGCATAGGCTTAAATTCCGTGATGAGTTTGGACATAAAGAGGAAACACAAAAAATAACCGGCTTCAAAAAATATAAAAATCTAATTGGCATTGCTGCAATATTACTTGTTATTGTTTCTGCTGCTCTACTTTACTACAATAGGTCCGATAAATTTTCCCCGGATACTCAAATTGTTGCAGGGAAAGGGATCCGAAAAAAAATTAAGCTTCCGGATGGTACAATAGTTTGGCTTAATTCTGATAGTAAACTTTCATATGAAAGCAGTATCAATCAAAAGAAGAAACGTATTGTTTATCTGGTAGGTGAGGCTTTTTTTGATGTGGCTCACCATAAATCTCACCCCTTTATTGTACGTACTGATAAAATTTGTGTAAAAGTTTTGGGAACTGCATTTAACATAAAAGCTTATCCCATTGATAAAAAGTCAGAGGCTACCTTGATCCGCGGGTCTATTGAGCTTTCTGTAAACGACAGATCGGAACAAAAGATCCTTTTAAGTCCGTCAGAAAAATTTGCATTGGTTGAAGATAAAAAAGTTATTCATGTTAAGTCTAGTCCCTCGCCAGATGTGCCAAAGGACATAACGTTAACGATACAACACGTGGTGCCGGTGCGAATTGGTAACAACGAATATATCGAAGAAACTTCGTGGCGTGATAGCCAGCTTGTTTTTCAGAATGAATCATTAGAAGATCTGAAACCAAAGCTGGAACGCTGGTTCAATGTGCAAATCAACTTTGAAACCGAGCAAGCAAAATCTTATCGCTTTACAGGTGTATTTAAAAATGAAACAATCGAAGAAACCCTGAAAGCAATGCAATTAATCAAACCATTTAACTTTAAACTTAAAGAACATGACGTGATCATTTACTAACAAAAAAGGGAGCTAAATGCGGCTAACATTTCTCTCCCCCTAAACCTTCATGAGTAGCTAAATGCTACTATTACAGATTTTTAACTTTGAAATTCACAAATCTATGAAAAAAAAAGAACTGTGCAATAAAGTTCTATGTGCCAACTTTCCCAACAAAAAACTAATAATGATGCTAAACTGGATCTTTGTTTCATCGTTTGTCTTATGTTTGCAGGTATCAGCTTCCACCTTCTCCCAAGGTACAAAGGTTGATTTAGAGCTGCATAGAGTCAAATTAAAAGAAGCGCTTAATGTGSTTGAGAAGAAAGGGAATATACGCTTTCTATATAGCGAGGACGACCTTTCTGGTAGTAAAGATGTTACATTGGTAAAGAGTCAGATATTTGTTTCTGATGCCCTGATGCTACTTTTGAAAAACACTAATCTGGAGTTCCAGGAATTGGAAGATAACCTGGTAGTGATAAGACTAAGAAATGCATCGGCGGCTGACATTTTGGTGAAAGGTCTGGTTACAGATGCCAATGGAACTGGCATCCCCGGGGTAAGTGTTAAATTAAAAGAAGGTACGGCTGGTTCAACTACTGATGCAACAGGTAAATACAGCATCAGGGTGCCGGACAATGGCACATTGGTGTTCTCTTATATGGGATATCAGACGCAAGAAATTCCGGTTAATAAGCAAGAAACAATTAATGTGAAGCTGGTCGAAAGTGCACAGGCACTATCTGAAATTGTGGTTGTTGGTTATGGAACACAGAAAAAAGCTGTCGTTTCCGGAGCTGTAACTTCAGTTAAAGGAGCCGAGCTGGCAAAAACACCAACGGTAAACCTTTCTAACTCACTGGCTGGTCGTTTGCCGGGTGTAACAGCTGTTCAAGCAAGTGGTGAGCCGGGTTATGATGGATCAACTATCCGCATCCGTGGAGTTAATTCCTTAGGAAATAACAATGCCTTAATCGTTATCGATGGGGTGCCTAACAGGGCAGGCGGTCTAGAACGCTTAAATCCAAATGATGTAGAAAGTGTATCAGTACTAAAAGATGCTTCTGCTGCAATTTATGGTTCCAGGGCGGCAAATGGTGTTATCCTTATAACCACTAAACAAGGTAAATCAGGAAAACCACAATTATCTTATGATTATGGTTATGGCTTGCAGCAACCGACCAGAACGCCTAAAATGTCAAATTCATCCCAGTATGCTGAAATATTGAATGAATTAAACATATTCGGTGCCGACTTGCCTCAGGACCAATGGAGTGCTGCGTGGCAGGCGTTTAAGGAAACAGGGTCGTACAAACGAACTGATAACAATAGTACAATCAGCGCAGCTTATCGTCCCGATGAGATGCAGAAGCTACGTGATGGTTCAGACCCGTTAAGATACCCTAATACAGATTGGTTTAATACCACACTTAAAAACTGGTCTCCACAACAAAAACACAACTTACAAATTAATGGAGGAGGAGATAACATCAAATATCTTGTGTCTTTGGGATATTTAGATCAGGATGGTTATTACAAAAAATCTGCAACAGGATATCAGCAGTACGATCTGAGGATTAACCTCGAAGCGAACATCAACAAATATGTAACTGCTACATTAGGTGTTACTGGTAGAGAGGAAGTTCGTAATTTCCCTACTGTAAGTGCCTCTGATGTATTCAGGATGCTGATGCGCGGAAAACCAACAGAAATAGAGGTTTGGCCAAATGGTTTACCAGGACCTGATATTGAATATGGATATAACCCATATGTGACAACTACAGATCTTACAGGTTATAACAGGGATCGCAGGGATTACTTACAAACTACTGGTAAAGTAGAAATCAGAATTCCATGGGTTGATGGGTTAAAAGTAACAGGAACTGCCTCTATAGATAAGTTTGCAGGCAGGCAAAAAAGATGGCAGACGCCATGGACGCTTTATTATTGGGACAAAAAATCTTTTGAAGCCGATGGTGTAACACCTGTACTGACAGGTTCGGTGCGTTCTGAACGTACAGATCCTAGTTTAACTGAAACCGCTGGAGCGCAATTGGCAACAAATTTAATGGGAATGATCAATTATGATAAAAAAATAGGAGATCATACTATTGGTTTAATGGCTGGTGTAACCAGAGAAAAGGTTGATAATGATGGATTTTCAGCTTTCAGAAGATATTTCATTTCTACTGCTTTGCAGGAACTGTTAGCAGGTAGCGATAAAGAGCAGTCGATCAGTAATCCAGGTGACCCTAACAACTTATACAAAAGAGCTCGTTTGAGTTATTTTGGAAGGGTAGGTTATAACTATAAAGAAAAATATCTTGCTGAATTCTTGTGGAGAGCTGACGGTTCGTACATCTTCCCTGAAGATAAGCGCTTTGGTTTCTTCCCTGGCTTTTCACTGGGTTGGAGGGTATCTGAAGAGCCTTTCTTTAAAGATAACGTCAGATTTGTTAATAATTTGAAAATCAGAGCTTCATGGGGTCAGATGGGTGCAGAGGCATACTTTGGGGATGCACTGGCCGAATATCAATACCTGAGTACAATGGGCTTTGGAAGTTATGTGATCAATGATCAGTTAAGCCAAACATTAGTTGAAAACCGAGTTCCTAATTTGGATTTCGGATGGGAAGTAGCAAACAATTCCAACGTAGGTTTGGATGCATCGTTCTTGGATAATAAATTAAGCTTTGAGTTTGACGCCTTTTATAACAAGCGTACAAAAATTCTTATTGCAAGAGGTAACTCTATACCTGGCAGCTCGGGTATTACCGATAAATTACCTCCTGTGAATCTTGGAAAAGTAAACAATAAAGGTTTTGAATTTAAGTTGAGCTATAACGACAATGTAGGTGAACTTAATTACGGAGTAAGTGTTAACGGAGGATATTCTAAAAACAAGATCATATTCTGGGATGAAACACCAGGCGCACCAGAGTGGCAGCGATCAACTGGAATGCCTACAGGAACAGAACTTGTGTACCAATATGATGGAGTTTTTAGAGATCAGACCGAAATTAATGCCAACAAAATCGATTATAGCGCCTTTACCGGTAATCTATTGCCAGGTGATATGAAGTTTAAAGACATCAATGGCGATGGTAAAATCAATGGCGATGATCAGATTAGAATGGACAAAACAAACACACCTACTTTTACAGGTGGTTTTAATTTGAATCTGGCTTATAAAGGTTTTGACCTTTCGGCATTAATTCAGGGAGCTTCAGGAGGTCTGCAGATTGTAGGATTAACAGAATCTGGTGACATAGGTAACTTCCTTGAATGGTCATACAAAAACCGTTGGAGCATCGAAAATCCGAGTAGTGAATTCCCTAGGTTATCTAACCGTGGTAAAACCTATTATACGGATTTTAATAATGCAGCACGTAATACCTATTGGATGCGTAGCAACAACTATATAAGGTTAAAAAATGTTGAACTGGGCTATACGTTTGCTCCGGAATTGGTAAAACGAATCGGATTAACAGCGCTTAGGGTATATGTAAATGGGCTAAACCTTGTAACTCTGGATAAAATTAAAATTTGGGATCCTGAATCAACAAACTCTAGTGCCCAATATTATCCACAGGCAAGGGTTATCAATACAGGAATTAAAGCCACTTTTTAAGTTCAAAGAATTAAAATATTTTATATGAAACCTATAAATAGAAATACATACATATTTTCCATCGCTCTTATAACGCTGTTCGGATCAGGTTGTAAAAAGGATTTTCTTGCAGTAGATCCGCCGACGGCAATTAATGCTGATTTGGTATGGAAGGATCCTGCATTGGCACAAGCTTTTGTTACCGAGATATACAATGGATTAAATGTGGGGGGATTTGATGAGCAAATGTTGTCGTCAGTTTCCGACGAGTCACTTTTTACGCATCCAAACAGGGGAATCGATCTCGTTAATGCAAGTACCATTAATCCAACAACATTAGGGTGGGTTCATGTAACCTGGGGTTACGATCAGATGTATAATCGCATCCGTGCTTGTAATATCACGGTAGAAAAGTTAACAGGTACCGATAATGCAATTACTGACGAAGCTGTAAAATCGAAGTTGTTGGGACAGGCTTATTTTTTAAGAGCTTATTTTTATCAGCAGTTGTTGCGATACTACGGTGCTGTGCCGCTTATTACAAAAAGCTATGGACTTAATGATGATTATAAAGTAAAAAGAGCCACTTATGAAGAGTGTGTAAACTTCATTGTTAAAGATTGTGAGGAGTCTTTTAATCTATTAAAAGATCAAACAATGGTAAAGGGGCAAACTAATTCTTTGGCTGCTTTAGCGTTGAAATCACGAGTTTTGTTATATGCCGCAAGTGATCTGCATGATGTTCCTACGGCAAAATCAAAATCTACAGTGATTTCAAGTTATGCTAACCCAGAATTTTTAGGATATCTAACTGGTGATCGCAATGCACGCTGGAAAGCAGCACAAGATGCAGCAAAAGCTGTAATGGATGCCGGAACAGGGTATAAGTTGAACCTGGATGCAAAAGTATCTGTTGCTGAAGGACGTAATAACTATAAAAGTATAGCTATGGGTGGTGGTAGTAAAGCGCCGGGCATAGATATCGCTGCTGCTTCTGAGTTAATTTTTGCCAGATACTTTATAGATCGCAGTGACTTGCGCTATGGAAGAGCAAATGGACCAAATGGTTATCATAACTGGGCTGGTAACACCCCAATAGGCTTGCTTGTTGATGATTATGAGATGATTGATGGAACAAAATTTAGCTGGACAAATACTGCGCAGCAATYTGCTCCTTATCAAAATCGTGATCCACGTTTCTACGCAACTGTTTTATATGATGGTGCTGGCTGGAAACCAAGAGATAAAGTTTCAGGATCAGTAGATCCTGCTAACCAGATACAAACCGGTGAATATGACCTTATGGAGGACGGGAAAAAGATCCGTTTTAAAGGGCTCGATACAAGAGGTAGCTCCATTGAAAACTGGAACGGAAGCTGGACTGGCTATTATACACATAAATTTAT
>NZ_JBFTNT010000117.1:0-11646 GCF_056397585.1 Pedobacter sp. 05L430
GTTATTGGTACTAGCTTAAATTGTTGTGTGGTATCGTTATAACAATACAAGCCATTTGAGGTGCCTACCCAAAGTTGCTTTCTTGCATCTTCAAAAATTGCCCTGATCACATTATTTCTGAGGCTGGTAGTATCGCCTGGTTTGCTACGGAATACTTTAAAACTATATCCATCAAACCTGTTTAAGCCATCTTTTGTTCCAAACCACAAAAAGCCTTTTGAATCTTGTACAATGCTAAATACGGAGTTGTAGGACAAACCTTGTTCTACCTGATAATGCCTGAAATAATACGGCTGTGCCTTTAAAAGGTTTAAAAAAACAAATAGGAAAAGAGCAGTTGTGGTTAGCTTTTTCAAGTTTAGTTTGTAAATGGTTAACGTTACAATTACCAGGGGGTTCTTGAATGGGCCAAATTAATTAATTTCAAATCAAATTGCGACGATTTGAATAAATTTTGAGCCGATTTGTCAAAACATAATTGCTTTATTTGAATATTCGTTCGGCCTGTTAAGCAGGGAGGAACACACAAATCATTAAACCAAGTATTCATTTATGAAATTATTTTCTTACTTAATCGGGCTATGCCTTTCCCAGTCGCTGATCGCATCAGCACAAGCACAAAACTGGAAACCGGTGCCCGGAAAGATCTCTACTCCATGGGCGGAAAAATTAAATCCTGCAAACCCCCTTCCTGAGTACCCGCGACCACAATTGGTACGCAGTAATAACTGGAAAAATTTAAATGGTTTATGGAACTACGCTATCAACCACAAAAACGAAAGCGAGCCTAAAGCCTATCAAGGTAAAATATTAGTTCCTTTTGCAGTTGAATCATCTTTATCTGGTGTAGGTAAAACTGTTGGTAAAGATAGCTTGCTATGGTACCAAACCAGCTTTGCGGTGCCTTCTAACATGAAAAATACCATTTTATTGCATTTTGGTGCGGTGGACTGGAAATCGGAAATCTACTTAAACGGGAAAAAAGTTGGTACACATGAAGGTGGATTTGATCCATTTTCTTTTGACATCACCCCTTTCTTAAAAAAAGGCGGCAAACAAGAACTAACTGTTAGTGTTTGGGATCCAACGGATAATGGGCCACAACCTAGAGGAAAACAACAAATAAAACCAGAAGGTATTTGGTATACACCAGTTACCGGAATATGGCAAACAGTATGGTTAGAAAGTGTTGCTAACAGCTATATCGCTTCGACCAAACAAACGCCGGATATTGATGCTAAATCTTTAACTGTTTCTGCAGATGTGCAAGCTGCACAAGCTGGTGATAAATTAAGGATTACTGCCTTTGATGGTGCATCGAAGGTTTCTGAGCAAGAGGTAGATGCCACGGAGGCAGCTACATTAGTTATTGCGAATCCGAAACTATGGTCGCCAGCAAGCCCATTCTTATACGACTTAAAAGTTGCGTTGGTGCGTAATGGAAAACCAGTTGATGAGGTTAAGAGTTACTTCGCTATGCGTAAATCATCAATGGGTCCGGATGCTAACGGCATCCAAAGAATGTTGCTGAATGACAAGTTTGTATTTCAATATGGACCATTAGATCAGGGATGGTGGCCAGATGGTTTATATACTGCCCCTACCGACGAGGCTTTGAAATTCGATATTATTAAAACCAAAGAAATGGGCTTTAATATGATCCGTAAGCACATTAAAGTGGAGCCTGCACGCTGGTATTATGAATGTGATAAACAAGGTATTTTAGTATGGCAGGATATGCCAAGTGGAGATTTGGGTAACCAATGGGAACCTAATTTAGGTACAATGGGTGGTACAGATAAAGACCGCTCTGCAGAATCTGAAGCGATATACCGCAAGGAATGGAACAAGATCATGGATGACTTGCATAACTTCCCTAGTATTGTTGTATGGACTCCGTTTAATGAAGCCTGGGGTCAGTTTAAGACCAAAGAGATTGCGGAATGGACTAAAGAAAAAGATCCTTCTCGTCTGGTAAACAGCGCAAGTGGTGGTAACCATGTTGTAACTGGCGATATTGTTGATTTACACCATTATCCTAATCCTAGAATGCCTAGACCTGACCTTTTTGGCCCAACTCATGCCATTGTTTTAGGTGAATATGGTGGGTTAGGTTTACCTGTACCGGGGCATACCTGGAAAGAAAAAGATAACTGGGGATATCAGACATTTAAGACCGCAGATGAATTATTTGATAAATATGCTTCATTTATGACTGAAATGGAAGGATTAATTAAAAAAGGACTTTCGGCAGCTGTATATACCCAAACTACTGATGTTGAGCAAGAAACTAATGGGTTAATGACTTACGACAGAAAAGTGATTAAAGTGCCTGCAGCCAAATTAAAAGGGGTTACAGACAAACTTTACAATGCTGATCTTGTTAAGATGAATCCATAAAAAAACGATTTGTACGGAGAGGTGATTATTTCACCTAACCCCGGTAAGAATCTTGGCTTTACGGCTAATTTTCTTCCGGGGTTTTTTCGTTATAGATTATTCATACATTTGCCGCAATATTTTTTAAAAAGCCATGGGCCATCATAAACACATTCAAAAGCTAAGTGCTGCAGGATTACTAATCAGTTTAGGTATTATCTATGGAGATATTGGTACTTCTCCCCTATATGTATTTAAAGCAATTATTGGAGATCGACTGATTACACAAGATCTTATTTTAGGAGGTTTATCCTGTATAGTTTGGACACTTACCTTACAAACCACCATCAAATACGTTATTATTACTTTACAGGCTGATAATAAAGGTGAAGGTGGGATTTTCTCTCTTTTTTCTTTAGTTAAGCGAAAAGCCAAATGGCTGATCATACCGGCTATGGTTGGTGGGGCAGCCTTGCTTGCCGATGGCATAATGACCCCTGCGGTTACCGTTTCGGCCGCCATTGAAGGGTTGGGACTTATCTATCATGACTTGCCTACTGTTCCCATTGTGCTGGCCATCATTATTTTTCTGTTTGGTTTGCAGCAATTCGGAACCTCGCTTGTTGGTAAGGCTTTTGGTCCTATTATGTGGCTTTGGTTTACCATGATCGCTGTTTTAGGTTTTGTACATATTATGGAGTTGCCTGTGATATTAAAGGCAATTAATCCTTATTATGCGTATCATATTCTTACTACCAATCCTGAGGCCTTTTTAATCATTGGAGCGGTATTTTTATGTACTACGGGAGCTGAGGCCMTGTATTCAGATTTAGGTCACTGTGGGCGCTCAAACATCAGGATCAGCTGGATCTATGTGAAAATATGTTTGATATTAAATTATATGGGACAAGGCGTTTGGTTATGGAATTTACAAGGCCAACATCTGGGTGACGTAAATCCGTTCTACCATTTAATGCCGGATTGGTTCCTGATATACGGTATTGCGATTGCAACTGTTGCGGCGGCTATTGCCAGTCAGGCCCTTATTTCAGGCTCATTTACACTGATTGCTGAGGCTGTTAGGCTTAACCTTTGGCCAAAGGTTAAAATTAATTATCCGAGTGAGCAGAAAGGCCAGTTGTATGTTCCTTCTATGAACTGGATATTAATGGTTGGTTGTATAATTGTTGTACTGATTTTCCAGAAATCTGTTAATATGGAAGCAGCTTATGGTTTATCTATTACAGTTGCCATGCTAATGACTACTATTTTGGTTTCTGTATTCCTTTTAAGGAAAAAGGTTCCAAGGTATTTAATAGGAATATTTTTGTTGATCTATGGTGTTATTGAATTGACATTTTTGGCAGGTAATGCAGCAAAAATTCTGCATGGCGGATGGTTTACATTAATTCTGGGTATAACATTGTTCTCGGTTATGTGGACTTGGCACAACGGGCGTAGAATTAGAAACAGATACATGAAGTTTGTTGACATTCAGGATTTCTATCAGCTGATTAAAAACATAAGTGCTGATGCTTCTATTGCCAAATACTCGTCTAACCTGGTATATCTTACCAGCGCTAATTTTAACAGCGAGATTGAATCGTCAGTTATTTACTCTATTATCCAGAAACATCCTAAAAGAGCAGATGTTTACTGGTTGTTGCACGTAGACGTTACTGACGAACCATACACCTTGGAGTATGAAGTAGACCAAATGATACCGGGAAAATTAATTAGAATCGATTTTAGGCTAGGTTTTAGGGTTGAGCAAAGGGTTAATGCATTGTTCAGAAAAGTGGTGGAAGAATTAGTGCAGAGCGGAGAAATTGACATTACCAGTAAATACGAATCGTTAAAAGCCCAAAAGATTCCAGGCGACTTTAGATTTGTTGTGTTAGAGAAGATCATTTCAAACTCAAACAGCTTGAAGTTTATTGAGCGTGTTACAATGTCGTACCATAGAATATTGAAACTCTTGAGCATCTCTGAGAAGCGAGGCTTTGGATTAGACTCTAGCTTTGTTACCGTAGAAAAGGTGCCTTTGATAGTAGATATCCCCGATCCTATTGTAATGAAAAGGATTAAATAAAGTTATTTCCAGAAAGCAGGAAAACGCACTGTAATGAGAATTAAAGAGTTAGCTAAATACTTCAAAATAATTAAAAATATTTCTCAATTTATTTAGCAGAATAATTTTATAATCCTATCTTTGCACCCTCATCAAACAAAAGGAGCATGATTCCGTAGCTCAGCTGGTAGAGCATTACACTTTTAATGTAGTGGTCCTGGGTTCGAATCCCAGCGGGATCACCAGATTTAAAAACCTATTTCGTGATGAAATAGGTTTTTTTTTGCCTTTTTCATTCTATTTAGTCAGTCTTTTTTTATACATACCAGACCTATTAAATCTGTATTTCAGGTTACATGAGCAAAAAAACCTAAAACACCAGATTTTACGTAATTTTAGTGCCAAGCTAAAGCACTTTCAGGAATGAGATTTTACATCAATAAAGCCCATTTGATTAATAATATTGATTATCCAACCAGATATCAATCTGAAAATTTGCTTAAAAGTGCAGGTATTGTTTTTGCTATTATTCTGATATTCCTTTTATTATTTAAACCTTTTGGAGTCTATGATCCGGAATTGAGAATGCATTATTTTTTTATTTGTTTTCTCCACGCATTATCACCTGCATTAATCCTATTGGTTTATTTTGGAGGGCTCAATTATATTAGAAAAAGAAAATATCAATCCGAAAACTGGACTTTGTTTGAGGAATATTTACAGATTGGAGTCATCCTTCTTTTAGCAGGGTTATCAAGTTTCTTTATGCGTGACCTGATATACAACAATACAAACAACTGGTCGTGGCATTATCTATGGGAAGAAATCAGAAACTGTTTTGTTGCGGGTATTTTTTTCTATTTCTTCCTAAGATTATCCAGCTTCTATTTTGAATCGAAAAAAGGCTCACCGTTTGTGTTGCAATTTATTCAGCTAAATATTAAATCAAAAACAACAGATGCTGCGTCAAAACTGTATGTGAACACTCAGGTTAAACAAGATAACTTTAGCCTGGATATAGACCAATTGCTATTTGTGAAAGCAGATGGCAATTATATTGAATTGACGAAAACAAACGGCAATCAAATTACTACAGAAGTAAAGCGGATTTCTTTAACTCAATTTGAAGCTCAAATAACAGATTATCCGAACTTTTTCAGGTGTCACAGAACCTATTTAGTAAACATGTTTAAGGTTGAAAAAGTATCCGGAAACTCACAGGGTTACCTATTGTCTTTTCATGAAACTACTATAAAGGTTCCTGTTTCCAGAAAACAGATCGAAAGTTTCAATAACTATTATCAGCAGCTTCGCAACAAATATATCGCTTAAGCTTGTTGTTCATCACAAAAGCTAGTTACTTGTAACATAACCACATGTAACTGTTTCTTCTTGTTGTACGTTTGTCATCAATAACATTAAGCCAATTTATTATGTCAACTGTACCTGTCACCTTGAATCAGGATTCTGGTTCATCAAACAAATTATTATACATAGAGAATATTAAAGTTCTATTAACAATATTAGTTGTGCTTCATCACACTTTTATTGCTTATAGTTCTTCTGATGGCTGGTATTATAATGAACAAACTACTGTTATAGGAGCACGTATTCCTATGATAATGTTCGTAAGCTTAAATCAGTCCTTTTTTATGGGTTATTTCTTCATGTTGGCAGCCTATTTTACCTACTCTTCTTATTCTAAAAAAGGGACAGCAAAATTTATTAAAGACCGTCTGGTCAGGTTAGGAATCCCTATATTATTCTATTCCTTTATTCTTTCACCATTCGTCAGCTATCTTGTCTACTATTTTGCAAACGAGCATCATATTAACTATTTTGAATATCTGAGCGGATATGATCACTGGATCGAATTAGGCGTTACATGGTTTGTGGCAGCATTACTCCTTTTTACCCTAATTTATGTGGCGACAAAAAAAGCATTTATAATTAGTTTCAAAAAAAACCTGGCAGCGCCAAACTCACGTAGCATATTATTGTTTGCTGCAACATTAGGAATAATTAGTTTTTTGGTCAGAATCATATTTCCTGTTGGATGGGTTCTTGAACCAATCGGATTTCAATTAGGGCACTTTTCGCAATATATTGCATTATTTATTATTGGATTGTTAGCGGCCAAAAACAACTGGCTTGATGGACTTTCTGATAAAACAGGCAAACAACTCAAAACATCTGCCTGGCTATGTTTATTGTTTTATCCAGTGTTTTTTATTATTAAATTTAAACTAGATACACCTTCTCCCTGGTTTTCCGGGGGTCTTCATTGGCAGGCATTATTATACGCTGTGTGGGAACAATGGATTGGTGTTTCTATCCTAACTGCATTATTAATTAAAGGGAAAAGGAGTTGGAACACTTCTTCTGCAATGCTCGCTAAACTATCACGGAGTAGTTTTGCTGTGTATATTTTTCATCCGCTAGTAGTAGTTGGTTTTACGCTGGCGGCAAGAAATTGGGCCATTGAACCTGCAATAAAACTGCTGGTTGTAGCACCATTAGTAGTTTTAGGCAGCTTTGTACTTGGATCATTTATTTTACTGATTCCAGGGGTTAAGAAAATCATTTAATGGTTATCAGGAAAATATTTCTGTTGCCATTCCTTTTCATCCTCAATATCTTTTACTGCCTTAAGTGCATATGATGCAGCATATTTAGCATGAGCAGGCACATGAGCGGTAGCGGCTGCATGCCCAGCAGATCTGGCAGCAGCGATAGCCTGGATATCAATCACCTCTCGCGCTGCCGCATGTGCAGCAAAAGCGAATTTTCTTGCTTCAGTCATTTTGAGTTCTCCGCGAATCCATGAACGGGCAGCAGCGACTGCCTCACGTGGTCTTTTGTCAAAAGGACTGGCCTCTTCAAAAACAAATAGCACACGTTCAGCACAAGCAGCGGCCCAAGCGGTCAAAGCCTGATGTTTATTCATTATTCCCTGTTTTTTATAGATTTAAAGTTTCAAAGACCTCACCTCGTGTTAGCTTACCATCTATTTTTGCTATTGCCTCTACTCTAGCCTTAAGACAAAGCGCATTGTCTGACAGCCGGTAGATATCTTCAAAAAACACCATTTTTACCCCTTGTCTTTCAATCCACAGCTTCACAGAAAAAACATCTCCTGAAGTCAATGAATTCTTAAAATCCATTTCTATTCTGGACACCATTAGCAAAATGCCTTGTTCTGTAAGCTCCTTAAACGAAATTGCCTTCGAATGAAGATACTCATGCCTTGCATGCTCCAAATAATTCTGGTAAACTGCGTTATTTACTACGCCTTGTATATCACATTCATAGTCCCTTACTTTCAGTTGAATTTCAAAAATATAGTCTTTCATATCTCTATTAAATTACCTTTTTTGTTTGCTTAGCAGCAAATCGATGGTTTGAGCAATGCGCCGTACCCGTACTTCGTCCTGGTTTGCCTCCCMAATCCAATCCAGAAAAGCTTTGCGTTCAGTTTCAGTGTAGCTCTGGTAAGTTTGATAAGCTTCAGGTTCATCCTGTAAGCATACTAAAAGATCTTCAGGCATTGCCATAGGTATATCTTCAGCATCTGCGTATAATAGCACGGATACTTTATCACCTTCTTTTTTTCCTGTCTTTTTCCTGATCTCTGCTTTTATTGGAAGGAACAGTCCGCCATCTCTGATGGGCATCAATCCATAATTGATCAATTCATAATCATCAATAGTGCCACTCACCTTCACAGTTCCGAATTTACCTCTATAATCTGAGCTAACTCCAGGCAGCCTCAAATAAGTCCAGCCACCTTTGCCCGGTATTTTCTCCAGTAGAAATGTTCCTTCAATGAGCGGTGCTTTTGACATTTTATAAAAAAAATCTAATGATCATGGTTTTGATTTGTTGTAAAAATAACTAAACTTGATTTAGAATTTTACCTTTATTTTAAAACTGATGCGCATAGAAAAATCTGTCCTGATCAACACTACTCCTGATAAAGTATGGAAGGTATTTACCAATCCATTAATTACCCGAAAGCTGGGCGGGATATATAAAACTGACTGGAATCCGGGCTCTTTTTTTGGATGGCAAAATCTTTCCGGAACCCAGATCACTTACGGCAGGCTGCTAGACTACAGGCCAGGTGAATATCTTAAACATGAATTATTTACGGGTAAGGATATGCAGGAACTGTCCTCTGTGATCAGCTATACCACTATGTTTAAACATGACCATACTATACTCCATGCTACCGAGGAATTATTAGAGGAATTGACAGATGCGGAGTTTGGTGATGCAGTTAGTGGCTGGGAGGCTGCTCTGCAGGAACTTAAAAAAGTGGCAGAGTCTCCCAGCGATCTAAAGATTAAATAGAAACTTCAGTACTGCCATCCTTCCTCTTAGATTATAATGGTTATACCCAAACTGATTAGCTGATAAACTAAAGGTATCATATGCCTTAATATTTGCAAGATTTGTGATATCCAATTCAATATCTGTCCGCCATTTTAGAATCCTATGCCGAATGTTAGCATCGGCAAAGAAGTAGCGAATATCCTCCGTTTGCTGCTGACTGGTATACTGATGTCTGCCGCTGAAGCGCAAAAATGTATTTTTAACAGGAGAATAACCCAAGCTAAATGTTTGATCAGATTGACGTATCCGCTGGCTATATTGATTACCCTCAGAAGTACTGTTTAAGGGGTTGCTTGTAATCCACGACCCTGAACCTTCATATTTCAAGCTGATCTGATCCCATAAGCGAGCCTCTATACTTGGCTGAATGGTAAAGGAAATATTCTTGTAAGGTAACAAGGTTTCATTAAGAAACTGATTAAAACGTGTGGTACCCCATGATGCTTTAACGCCTGTTGTTGCCCCTAGTGCAAAGACATATTTACTAAACCCCGCACTTGCACTAAATGCGCTTACATCGTTTGTATAAGGTAGCAATACTGTACTTGATATATTATTGGTTATCTCTCTTGAGGCAATGGTGTTTGAGGTAGCTTTGGTATAAGAGATACCTGCATTAATATAAAGCATACTAATAGTTCGCTGAAAATTGTAGTTCATACCAAAATTATGCGCGTGCTGCTCTTGTAAAATAGCATTGTTGGCTTCCAAACTGCGATAGTTTGTTAAAATGGTTCCATGATAAATTCCATTTATATTACCTGTCTGGTTAGTGTAAGCATAATTTGCTGACAAATAATCTTCAGCCTGAATATAATATTTTGTTCTGAAGCTGGGATTAAACAAAAAGCGGTTCTTTTTTTCACTAAGGCCGAAGGCCGAATCCCGATAGGCAATGTACTGCAGAGAAAGTGGCAATGATAATATGGTTTCCCATTTCCCCTTTTTCAATTCATAATTGCTATTCAGATATGTTTGATGACGAGTCCATTCTACATGATTGTCCGGATTTCCAATATATGGCGTTTTCTGCCCATCTATTTGATTAAATCTGAGTTCAGAGTTAAGTTCCTGCCATTCATTTTGGACAGCAAACTGATAATTTTGCTTAATTAATCCTTTTGAAAACCGAACACCTATCGATGCATTACTGAACCATGTAGGTGTCTCTACATATTGATTGATTCCTTTGTAAGCCAATCCGCCATTGAAAACATCGGCATTAATTCCAGGGTTTATATTTAATGTTTGTGGATTGTTAAAGTAATTCAAATACCAGTTCAAACTAATTACATTGTTTTTACTAATGGCTGGTATATACTGCAAGCGGTTAGAAAAATCGGCAACCTGGCTTTTAAAATATTGCCCCATGTTCAAATTATTATTTAACAGGGCTCCCCTTCCCATCTGTTTATTGTATCCAAGCTTTAGTGAATTATTGAAATAATACTTATCCTTATTCGCTTCAAGTCGCACGGAAAGATCAGCAATAAAGGGGCTTTTTTCAATATACTGTTGTTCTGTATAGTTAATCGTATCTTGACCTATATAGGTTTCATTGACACTTAAATAGTCCATTTTATTTTTGTCGACTAGTAAGCTCGCATTTGTTTTCAATTGCCAGCCATTCCAGATATTAAATAGATTATTAGCATTTAAAGACCCTGAATTGTTGAAATAATAGCGATTTGTAGGAAGTTCCGGCRCCCCGACTGTTCCGGTGGACAGCAGAGGTGATGGACGGGAGTTCCCCAGATTTGATCGCATACCCGGCTGATTAAATGCGGTAAGTTCAGGAGCCAGATCAGTTCCGGTGTTATTTCCCTTAAGCACATTTAGCATCTTGTATTTCTTGTTAAATAAAATCGAGTTGATTTCCTCGTCGTATTGCCCAGGTAATCCGGCTCCTACCTTTATTTGTCCGGCCAGCTTTAGTCTGGCAGTATCTTTAATTTTAAGATTAAGGGCAACATCCTCGCTCAGCGCCTTACCCTTAAGCACTTTGTTAGGTTGGTGGTTTTGCATTACCTCTACATCCTGAACCATTCCATTCGGAATGGTTTTGGTACCCACTCCATAACGATCATCCAGAAGGTCATCTCCATCAACATATAAGTTAGATATGTCCTTACCATTAAACTTTATCTGGCCGCTTTCGTTTACCTCCATACCGGGCATTCGCTTTATCACGTCACCAATAGTACGGTCTTCTCCTTTGGCAAAAGATCCAACATCATAACTCAATGTATCTCCACTGGAACGGGTTCTGGGCCTGCTTTTTATTTCAATCTCTGATAGGTCTATTACTTGTTCCTCCATCAATATTTCATAGCTTACTTTTCCCTGTGCTATTGGCGTGACGGACTTTTTATAACCAAGATAATTGACTTCAATAAACAACTCCGTTATTTTAACTGTATCAGGTAGCAGCAGTGAAAAGTTCCCTTCAACATCGCTAGCTTTAAAGGTTAAAATACTTTGATTCTGCGACTTAACTGTCACCGTTGCATAAGCCACAGGTTTGCCTGTATTTGTTTTTAATATACCTTTTATTTGGCGCTGCTGTGAATATGCGGAAAAGGTCAGGCAACACAACAAAACACTAATTAGCAATCTGATACTATTCATTATTTATTGGATAATTCTAATGGATTATTAAATACAGGCTTTCCATTCATTTTATTTGACATGCTCATTTTAGCATCCATCTCTTCTTTGGTCATCTCCTTGCCTGTTTCATCTTTAAAAACCATTTTTGTTTGCACATTTGCACCAGCCGGAATTGGCATATTCCTTAACAT
>NZ_JBFTNT010000118.1:0-11629 GCF_056397585.1 Pedobacter sp. 05L430
TAATTATACCAGAGAAATTGGTCATATCTATGCTTGCAAACTGTTTCTGGTTTTTTAGTTTTTCCTTAATACGCATCCCATTTTCAAAACCAATGCAAACAGCAGGTATCGGAATTAATTTTCCCGTTACAGAGGCTGTACCGGTAAGCAATACACCCCCTTTTACGCCATTAATAATGATAATTCCAGCAGCGCCGTACTTTGTAGCAATAGCCGTTTTTTCTGAACGATGAAGCGATGGAGTACCTTCGGGAGACCCAGGAAGCACACCTAAAAATACCAATGCTATTTTCCCCTTCACTTTGCCCGAGTCCTGTTTATAATCTTCTTCAAGACCGTTGCCTAAATCAACCAGCTCCGCCTTTACATTTGCTTTTACAGGGGAATGAGCAAGGGTTACCGATGTTATTGTAATTAGGCTGTCTGCCGAATCACCAACTTTAGTTTCATTGGTTAAGCGGCTCCAGCTTTCTACTTCAAACCCTTGGAATTTTACATCATAGCCATAAGATTTCAACAATTTATAGGCGTACTCTTCGGCCTTCGCGCCGTTAGCAGATCCTGTTAACCTGTGCCCTATTGATTCAGTGGCATTTTTTAAATTTATATACGCTTTAGATCCACTCTGAACTTCTTTATTGATTTTATCGAAAGCGGATCCAAAATCATCCTGCGCCTGAACTTTAATAAAGGCACAAAAAACAAGTAAAAAGAGAGAAATTCTCATAAAGGATATTTATAGTTYATGATAATATCATAACAGAAAAAAACGAAAATTATTTCTTACGCTCGGTAGTGTATCTTACCAGTTGCTCCAATCCGGTCCGTGCCTCGCCAGGCTCAAAGCTGTGCAGAATATCGAAAGCTTCCTGCTGATACTGCATCATTTTCTGATTGGCATAATGTACGCCGTCTTTTGCATTTACAAAATCGATAATCTCCTGAATTTTCACAGGATCATCCTGATGGTTCTTTACAAGACTAACGATTCGTTTCTTTTCAGCTTTTTCAGCCCGGTTTAAAGCGTAGATCAAAGGCAGTGTAACCTTTTTTTCCTTGATGTCTATTCCTAGCGGCTTTCCAACATCATCAGTTCCAAAATCAAAAGTATCGTCCTTAATCTGAAAAGCTATTCCAACCTTCTCACCAAATAGCCTCATCTTTTCTATGGTCTCATCATCAGCACCTGCAGAAGCTGCTCCACAAGCGCAACATGAAGCGATTAAAGATGCCGTCTTCTGTCTGATAACATCAAAATACAACGCCTCACTGATATCCATGCGCCTTACCTTCTCAATCTGCAGCAACTCACCCTCACTCATCTGTTTTACCGCCTCAGATACTATTTGCAGCAATCGGAACTCACCATTATTTACTGATAGCAATAAACCCTTAGCCAGCAAATAATCGCCAACTAATACGGCTATTTTATTTTTCCATAATGCATTAATAGAAAAGAACCCTCTTCTTTCATAAGCATTGTCAACTACATCATCATGAACCAGTGTGGCAGTATGAAGTAACTCTACTAATGCAGCCCCACGATGAGTAGATTCGATAATACCACCACAAAGTTTTGCAGCAAAAAAAACGAACATCGGACGGATCTGCTTACCCTTTCTTTTTACAATATAATGGGTAATACGGTCTAATAATGGAGCATCGCTATGCATCGAGTCTTTGAATTTTTCTTCGAAGACATCAATATCTTTTACTATTGGTAATTTTATCTGATCTATTCCAGGCATTCAGGTAAAAAATGTGTGTGCAAACATAAATTAAATTCCTTTAAAACCGTACTTTTAGTAAAAAGTTTAAGGTGAAAATAACATTAATAGTACTATCCTCTCTGCTAGCCCTGGCAATTGTGGTCTATCTGTTAGGCCCAAAACCTCAGCATCCACTTTATTCAACAAATCTCCCCGCAATTCCCCCAGTTGATAAACTCGAAGATTATGTTAAAAGTATAGAAAGTCGACATAAAATAAAACCAAATAATGAAGCTGAAATTGTTTGGGCTGATAATGCTGTCCATCAGCAAACGGAGTATGCAGTAGTCTATTTACATGGCTACTCGGCTTCAAAAGAAGAAGGAAATCCCGTTCATATAAATCTTGCTAAAAAAATAAAAGCAAATCTTTATCTCTCCCGACTAGCAGATCATGGTGTAGACACCGTTTCGGCAATGGAATACTCAACTGCCGATCGTTTATGGGAAAGCGCCAAACAAGCTCTTGAAATAGGAAAAAGATTAGGTAAAAAAGTGATTCTTGTTGGCACCTCTACTGGTGGTACACTGGCATTAAAGCTTGCAGCCACTTATCCGGATATTTATAGCGTTATTCTAATTTCGCCTAATGTGGCAATTAACGATAAGCTTGCTTTTCTTGCCAATAACCCATGGGGATTAGAAATGTCGAGATTGGTAATTGGCGGRAAAGAAAAAATAGTAGAAGGCAAGTCTGAAGAATATAAAAAGTACTGGTATACCCAGTATCGTCTGGAATCTGTGGTACAACTGGAAGAGCTGGTTGAAACAAGCATGACCGAAGAAACTTTTAACAAGATTAAACAACCACTATTACTTTTATACTACTATAAAAATGAGCAGGAACAGGATCCTGTCGTAAAGGTCGATGCGATGTTAAAAATGTATGATGAATTAGGAACACCAGCCAGCTTAAAAGCCAAGGTAGCCATCCCTAACGGAGGAAGTCATGTTCTTGGCTCTCATATTACTTCCAAAGATATTGAAAGTGTACAGAGGGCTATTGACAACTTCATTACAAATACTTTAAAGATCAAAACAAACTAAAATCTCAGTCTTTCATGGCTTTAGATGGGCAGGCAAAATCTGTCCGCTTCAACCCGGTAGATTTGATGGCTCCATATCCTCCTGCAATATCCACAACATGATCAACCCCTCTCGCTTTTAGTATAGATGCCGCTATCATAGAACGGTAGCCACCGGCGCAATGAATATAATAGGTTTGCTTAGTATCAATTTCCTTTGTCCATTCATTAATATAATCCAAAGGACGGGCCAGCGTATTCTCTAAATGCTCTGCTTCATATTCTCCTGGCTTCCTTACATCAAGGGCGTTCACATCAGGATCCGCATTTACGATATCTTCAAACGCTTCAGCAGAAATAGAAGTAATGATGTCTATATCCTTACCACTTGCTTCCCATGCGGCAATGCCGCCTTTCAGGTATCCAATAGTATTATCATAACCTACACGAGATAAACGGGTAATCGCTTCTTCTTCTTTTCCATCCTCAACAATTAACAATAAAGCTTGCTTCAGATCTGTAATTAAGGCACCTACCCACGGAGCAAATTGCCCGTTAAGACCAATATTTACCGACGAAGGAATAAACCCCTTAGCAAAAACCTGTGGATCCCTCGTATCTAGAATCACAGCTCCCGCATGATTAACCATCGCTTCAAACTCATCTGGGTTTAAGGGATTAAAACCCTTTTCATAAACATCATCAAAGCTCTCGTAACCATGTTTATTCATCTCAGCATTCTTGGCAAAGTACTGGGGTGGTGGTAAAATACCATCGGTCACTTCTTTTATAAACTGCTCTTTTGTTGCCGCCTTAAGTGCATAGTTTACTTCCTTTTGATGCCCCAGAGTATCAAAAGTTTCCTTACTCATGTTTTTCCCACAGGCAGAACCAGCGCCGTGTGCAGGGTATACCAGCACATCATCTGGTAAGGTTAATATTTTATTATGCAATGAATCATATAGCGTAGCCGCCATGTCCTCAACAGTTAAAGAACCTTGCTGAGCCAGATCTGGCCTGCCTACATCACCAATAAACAAGGTATCACCTGTAAAAATGCAATAAGACTTACCTTCTTTATCGGTCAGCAAATAAGTTGTAGACTCCGGCGTATGTCCGGGTGTATGCAAAGCAGTAATCGTCAAATCCCCAACTTTAAATTGCTCTCCATCTTTGGCAATATGGGATTTAAAAGATGTTTTAGCAGTTGGCCCGTATACAATATCAGCACCAGATTTCTCTGCTAAATCTATGTGTCCGGATACAAAATCTGCATGAAAATGTGTTTCAAAAATATACTTAATCTTCGCTCTATCTTTCTCCGCTTTCTTTAAATATGGCTCAACTTCACGCAAAGGATCAATTATAGCAGCCTCGCCATTACTCTCAATATAGTAAGCCGCTTCTGCCAAACAACCCGTATAGATCTGTTCAATATTCATATACAAATTTAAGATTATAATCTTTCAGCATAAAACCTACGTCGCAAATTTACTTTAAACAGTTAATTCCCCTCTTAAAGGCTTTTCTATTAAGCGCACCAGTTCACTTTTTTCCAGACCCTGCCCCATAAGGTACATTAATTTGGTAGTGGTAGCCTCAAACGTCATATCATAACCGCTCACCACTCCCATCTGTTGCAGCTTTTTACTTGTTTGATACATTCCTAGCTCAACTGAGCCACGCTGACATTGAGTAATATCTATGATCACCTTACCCTTATTAATCGCTTTTTGCAGGCATTCAATAAACCAGTCGGCAGTAGTCGTATTTCCCGAGCCAAAAGTTTCTAAAATAATAGCATCTACCGGAGAATCGGTTATTGCTTTAACTGCCTGAGGTGAAATCCCCGGATACAGTTTCAAAACACCAATATTTGGATTAAATTTCAAATTTACTTTTAACGGCTTCTCCGGCTGAGGTAAAATATAGTTCTTAAAAAAAGAAAGTGTTACTCCTGCTTCTGCCAGAATAGGATAATTTGGCGATCGAAAAGCTTCAAATTTTTCAGCGTTGTATTTTATTGACCTGTTTCCTCTGAACAACTGATAATCAAAATAGATACACACTTCAGGGATCATTGCCTTTCCGTTTGTTTTGGTAGCAGCTATTTCCAGTGCAGTAATTAAATTCTCTTTTGCATCGGTCCTGATTTCTCCAATAGGGAGCTGAGAACCTGTAAGCACTACCGGTTTCCCAAGGTTTTCGAGCATAAAACTTAAAGCAGATGCGGTAAAAGCCATTGTATCTGATCCATGCAAAATCACAAAACCATCAAACTCGTCATATTTATCATAAATCAACTGAGCAATATCAGCCCAGATCTCCGGTGTCATGTTAGAGGAATCGAGGATAGGATCAAACGAATACACATCAAGATCATAGTTCAACCGCTTTAGTTCAGGAACATTTTGTTGAATTTGCTTAAAATCAAAAGGAATCAGCGTCCCGGTTTTGGGATCATTAACCATTCCAATTGTACCACCGGTATAAATAATAAGTATTCTGGTCATTACTAAACTTTAAAAATGCTGATGGAATTGGCTGTAGTTACTGAAGCAATCTCTTCTACACTTGTATTATAGATTTCAGCCAGCTTTTCTGCAATATGAATAAGGTAACTACTTTCGTTAGGCTTTCCTCTAAAAGGAACAGGGGCTAAATACGGAGAATCAGTTTCTAACACAATATTAGCAAGCGGGATATCTTTTAACACTTCGTCAAGTCCCGATTTTTTATACGTAACCACACCTCCTATACCTAAGTAAAACCCAAGTTCTATAGCATGTTTAGCCTGTTCCAGGTTCCCTGTAAAACAATGAAAAATCCCTCTTAGCTTTTTGTCCTTCTCTTGCTCCAATACTTCAAAAACCTCATTAAAGGCTTCCCTGCAATGAATAACGATAGGCAAATCAAGATCCTTAGCCCAATTAATCTGTTCTATAAAAGCAATTTTCTGAATCTCTAAAGTTGCTTTATCCCAGTAAAGATCAATCCCTATTTCGCCTATAGCATAAATCTCTCTATCCACAATACTTTGGCAAATTTCATCCAATACCAGTTCGTAATCCTCCTTCACCTCACAAGGATGCAGGCCTGCCATCGCAAAACAATTTTTAGGGTATTTCTTCACCATGGCATCTATACTTGCAATCGAAGCAATATCAACATTGGGCAGAAACAATCGCTCTATATTATTATCAAAGCAACGCTGCATAAGCAATGCTTGTTTCTCTTCGTCTGTTTCGTAATACAGGTGTGTATGGGTATCTGTTAAAAGCATGAGCAAAGTTAACAAAAAACCACAGTAAGCTGATAATAACAAAAAGGGGGTGTATCATAAAAATGACACACCCCCTTTTAATCTCGCTGTATATACAGCTAAAATATTATTTTTTCACTGGAGCTGCAGGAGTTATTGGAGCAATAGTTGCACCAGCCTGAGCTGTTGGTTTTTTAATATCTACAATCTCAATGTCAAAGCAAAGAGGAGAGAAAGGAGTAATTCCAGCTTGTGGCTGACCGCCTTCTCCGTAACCTAATGCAGAAGGAATAATTACAGTGATTTTTCCACCTTTACCAATTAATTGATAAGCCTCATCAAATCCTGGGATTGCTGCACCGATAGTAAACGGACGTGGAGCATATTTTGCCATAGCATTGTATTTTCCAGCTGCTTTAGCAACAGATTCAACCGAAGTGTCAAAAATATTGTCTTTACCGTCTGCTTTTTTATTAAGCAATTTACCAGTGTAGTTTAACATAATTGTATCACCCGCAACTGGTTTTTGAGCATTACCCGGAGCATTAATTACATACTGTAATCCTGATGCAGTAGTTTGCGTTTTAAGGTTATTGTCAGCAATGAATTTTTTGATTTTACCAGCTTCAGAATCTTTCAATTTAGCTATAGTAGCTTGATAATCTTTTTGGAAAAACTCCTGAGCTTTCTTTTGGAAAGTTGTATCTGCCTCGCCAGCAGCCTTTTTCAATACTTTTTCTATTTTAACAGTAAACACCATATAGGTATCTTTTGCATTTGCTGGTGGTTTTGGCTGACCAGAGTGCTTAGCCATAGTATCAAGGTTTAACTTAAACGTTGCACTATCACCTTCACCAAATAAATAAAGTACATCGTTCATATCGCCATCATAAGCTTTTTTCCCAACAGGAAATACTTGTGGCTGACCTAAATCGAACGTGCTTACAATTGTCGAATCTTTTTCAGTTTTTTGGATAAAGTTGATTTTAACAATATCACCTTCTTTAATTTTTTCGTTTCCTCCAGATTTGTGTATCTGATACATCAAACCTCCCGGTCCTTTTTTGTAGTTGTTACAAGCAGCTAACCCAAGTGTTGCTGCGAAAAGAATTACTATACCTTTCTTCATGTGGTTGTTTATAAATTATTTTTTGGTTTTTATTTATTGTAATAATTGTGTTTTATATTCTATCAATACCGATTTAAATTGCGCTATTGTATCCTCTAAATTCTTATCCGAAAATCCTCCTGCCGCATTCCTGTGTCCACCACCATTAAAATATTTCTTGCAAATTTCATTAGCAGGAAAATCCCCGGTGGAGCGCAAAGATAATTTAACTTTATCAGTTCTTTCAATAATAAATGCGGCAAGCCTGATCCCGTTTATAGATAAGGCATAGTTTACTATCCCCTCTGTATCTCCTGTAGCTATATTATATTCGTTTAATTCTTCTTTAGTAACAGAAATAATTGCGGTATTAAACTCTCGTAGTATCTCTAACTTGTTACTTATACAGTGGCCTAAAAATCTTAACCTGTTTTCAGTAGCATTATCATAAACCAACTGATGGATCTTCCAATGCTCCGCTCCCAGATCTATCAGATCAGCTGCCATGCGGTATACTGCAGATGTTGCTGATGGGAATCTGAAAGAACCAGAATCTGTCATTAAACCGGTATAAAGGCAGGTAGCAATGTCTTTGTTCATCCTTGCTCCATCTCCAAGCTCATCTACAATAAACTCATAAACCAACTGAGCCGCAGCACATGCACTAATACTCCAATGACGATAGTCGTCAAAATCTTCAGGCTCCAGGTGATGATCTATCATTAATTTATAAGCACTTGAAGCTCTAACCAACTCACCAAGTTCATTAATTCTGGTAAGGCTATTAAAATCCAGACAAAAGATCATTGCAGCATCGGCAACTAATTCTGCTGAGTGCTCAGGCTGTTCCGTATAAATGATTACATCAGAGTTATTAGGAAGCCAATGCAAAAAATATGGGTAATCAGTAGGTGTAATCACCTTAACGTGATGCCCCAATTGAATCAAATAAGCATATAAGCCCAAAGAAGAGCCCATTGCATCACCATCAGGTTTATGATGGGTAGTGATCACTATTTTTTGCGGCGTAGCCAG
The DNA here is from genome assembly GCF_056397585.1 of Pedobacter sp. 05L430. NCBI lineage: Bacteria > Pseudomonadati > Bacteroidota > Sphingobacteriia > Sphingobacteriales > Sphingobacteriaceae > Pedobacter > Pedobacter sp. 05L430. Next base: position 8,199 of record NZ_JBFTNT010000118.1, read on the forward strand.
CAACGACTTTATTTCTGAAATGGATAACATAATTTTCGGTCGCAAAGCTAACGAATTAATATTTAATGATTAATTGAACCTATTATATTTCCTCTATAATCCAATTTATTTACAAGATAGAGGTGATATCGAATTGTTTTGTTTTATGCAACGGCAAGTATATATAAATTTCAAACTTTAATATTAACAGTATAAAACGTAATTTTGCAAAAAATTTGAAATAAAAAAATGACAACGAACAGAACTTTTACCATGATCAAGCCTGATGCTGTTGCAAACGGGCATATCGGCGCAATTATTAATGATATAACTACAGCTGGTTTTAAAATCATCGCACTAAAATACACTCAATTAACGCCTGAAACTGCTGGTAAATTTTATGAAGTACATAAAGAACGTCCTTTTTACGCAGATTTAGTAAGCTTTATGTCGTCTGGACCTATCGTTGCTGCTATTTTAGAAAAGGATAATGCAATTGAAGATTTCAGAACACTTATCGGAGYTACCAACCCTGCAGAAGCAGCTGAAGGTACTATCCGCAGAAAATATGCAAAATCTATCGATGCAAATGCTGTTCACGGTTCAGATTCAAATGAAAACGCTGCTATAGAAGGCGATTTCTTCTTTACCGCTGCTGAGCGTTTCTAGTAAGATCTTTTATTATCCTGCATGTTCAAAATTTTATTAACATGCAGGGTAATAATCATAAGTTTGTACCTTTCGGAACAAATTTATTAAAATGAAGAAGATCGCTATCGCACTTTTATTACCACTATGCTCAGTTGCAGCACTTGCTCAGACAAGCAAAAAGCCTACCACCACTACCAAAAAAGCTACCGCTACTAAAAGCGTACAAAAACCAATCGCCAAACCTGCATTTAAAACTACGCTAGACTCGGCAAGTTATTCTTTCGGAATAACAATGGCTAGCAGTATGAAAAAAGACGGTTTAAATGCCCTTAATTACGACTTATTAGTTCAAGGTCTGAAAGACGCCTTTAATGATAAGCCTTTCGCTTTAACAACACAAGGTTCACAATCTGCCATCAACAATCTATTTGCAACCTTAAGTAAAAAGAAGTTCGGACCAGCAATTGCCGAAGGCACAGCATTTCTGGAAAACAACAAAAAACAACCCGGAGTTCAGGTTACAGCAACTGGATTACAATACCAGGTAATTACAAAAGGCACAGGTATTATGCCCAAAGCTACAGACTCAGTTCTTGTACATTATAAAGGTACCCTATTAAACGGAAAACAGTTTGATAGCTCGTACGATAGAGGTGAGCCTATTTCATTCCCGCTTAACAACGTTATTGCCGGATGGACAGAAGGAGTACAATTAATGCCGGCTGGTTCAAAATATAAATTCTTTATACCATACAACCTTGCCTATGGCGAACGTGGGGCTGGTCAGGACATTCCTCCTTACAGCACACTGGTTTTTGAAATTGAGCTTCTTAAGGTAAACGGCAAGTAAATCTAAAACCATTATCATAAGATTTTGTTACATACATTAAAAACATAAAGCTTATGATGACCAAAAGATTTTTCCCACTCGCAATTATTGCATTTCTATCAACCACATTAGCCAGCTGTGAATTAATTCAAGGAATTTTTAAAGCAGGCGTTTGGACCGGAGTAATCGTTGTTGTTCTGGTACTGGCGCTAATCATTTGGTTGATCAGCAGAATATTTTAAGTTAAGTAAAAACACTACAGAAACACAATATCTGTAATCACCTCAGTGCCGGCATGTTCATTTATCTTTTGAATAATGCCGGCTCTAACCATCAGCAATTCATTTTTAACAACCGACGATTCGATTCTCACAAACAATTTCTTGTGTGCAATGTAAATCTGCGTAGTTCGGTTCGCTACAGCTTTACCCATTAATTCTGGCCAAAAAGCAACTACAGAGGTTTCATCAAACCGGCCTTTTAGTCTGTATACATTCAGTAATTTACCAATACCTTCYTTTAAGGTAATATCATTAGGTTTACGCATGATTTACTGATCCGTTATTTACTTCAAATAATGTTACCGGCACGTTTATCTTATTAAACAAAGCCAAAACTCTCTCTCTTCCTGTATCGGTTATAAAAATCTGTCCAAAGTCCTGATGAGAAACCATTTCCATTAATTTATGCATCCTGTTGTCATCAAGTTTATCAAAAATATCGTCTAACAACAGCAAGGGCTTAAACCCTTTATGTTTCTGAAGATAAGCATATTGCGCCAATTTTAATGCAATTAAAAACGATTTTTGTTGCCCTTGCGAACCAAACTTCTTTAAAGGCATTTCTGTAATGGTAAATATCAGATCATCTTTATGAATTCCGGTGGTAGTTCTCTCTAAAATCTTATCCTTTTCTATAGATTGTGCAAGCAACTGTTCAAAAGGAGTATCACTTAACTGGCTCTGGTATTGCAAACTTACCTGCTCATTATCATCTGTTAAAAACTGATAATACTTATCAAACAGTGGAATAAAATCAAGCATAAATTGTTTCCGCTTGGCAAAAATCTTTAGTCCCGACTGAACCAGTTGCTCATTATAAATCTCCAACAAAGTTGGATCATAGCTTCTTGTTATTCCTATCTGCTTAAATAGCGCATTGCGATTCAACAGATGGCGGTTATATAAAATAAGTTCATCTAAATAGTGGGTATCTGTTTGCGAGATCACATTATCCATAAAACGTCTCCGTTCCTCACTCCCATCAGTAATAATATTGGTATCGTAAGGAGAAATCATCACCAAAGGGAACAGCCCAATATGATCAGCTAATTTATCGTACTCTTTTTTATTTCTTTTAAACTGTTTCTTCTGGTTTCGTTTAACACCGCAGGTTATTTTCTCATTCTTCTCTTTCCGGTCAAAATCACCCTGTATTAAAAAAAGATCCTCGGCTGTTTTAATCTGTTGACTGTCAATTGGATTAAAATAACCCTTACAAAGGCATAAATAATGTATTGCATCCAGCAAATTAGTTTTACCGGCGCCATTGTTTCCCACAAACGCATTTACTGTTTTGGAAAAACTAATACTAGCATCTGCGTAGTTCTTAAAATTTAGGAGTGTAATATTCYTTAACCACATATTATCTGAAGCCAAAGTTACCGTTTAGCTTTGTTAAATCGGGTCGATACATGCCTATTTATTTACCCACAAACTTTCCCCATTTTGATGGCAGTTTAACATGCCTCAGCAACATATTGGTTCTAATTAACGCTCAGTTCATTAAACTTTATTTAAATACTCAAAAAAGAGGTTGATACTTTAATGTAAAAATGTATTTTTGCAGTCCTTAATTTTTTTAAATAAAATGTCCACAACAGAAAAAGAAATAAATCAACAGGTAAGAAAGGGTTCTTTTTTACAAGAAAACTCAAAAAGCCTTTTGTTCATTGCAGGTGCTATCATTGTAC
>NZ_JBFTNT010000119.1:0-11588 GCF_056397585.1 Pedobacter sp. 05L430
AATTAAAGCAATACCTATTTTCCAGTCGAATCCTAAGGGTTTAATAGCAGGTTCTATCACATGCCCTAAAATACCCGCATAAGAGTTTTCAAGCTTCTCTGCGGCCCTATCTCTTTCCAATGTGCTAATTTGCACACTATCTTTTTGGGCTTCTATAGCTGCATATTTATCATCAATTTCTTTAAACCTTTCAGATGGGCCGTACGTTGCCAATACCCAAAGGATAATAGAGATGGCAATAATCACCTTACCTGCTTCAAATACAAACGTCTTTGATTTCTCATACATGGTATAAATCACATTTGTCCATCTCGGCATTCTATACACAGGCAGCTCCATAATGAAATATGATTTCTCTTTCGCCTTTATCAGGAACTTCATCACAAAAGCTACCACGACTGCTGCCAAAATACTAATAACGTACATCCCCATAAGGGTTAAGCCTTGCAAATTGATAAAGCCCCATACCATCTTTTCTGGCACAACCAATGAGATCAATAAAGTATAAACAGGTAATCTGGCAGAGCAGCTTACCAAAGGAGCAACCATAATAGTGATGATACGATCCTTCCAGCTTTCAATATTCCTTGCACTCATGATTGATGGAACGGCACATGCCAAACTTCCAATCATAGGTACTACAGATTTACCGCTAAGCCCAAACTTTCGCATGATCTTATCCATCATAAAGGTAACTCGAGCCATATAGCCGGTATCCTCCAGTATAGATATAAAAGCAAACAGGATCGCTATTTGAGGAATAAATATCACTACACCACCTAAACCAGCCAATACACCATCTAAAAGAAGATTGGTTAAAATACCATCTGGCAGATGCTGGTGTCCGTATTCAGTAAGCCACACAAAAGCATATTCAATTAGCTCCATTGGATAAGACGACCAGGAGAAAATAGAATTAAAAATAAAAAATAGAATCCCAATGAAGATCAGAAAGCCCCAAAATTTATTGGTAAGTACCGAATCCAGTTTATCACTAAAAACAAACTTTCTTGCCGCTCCGGTATCTTCTACCACCCCACTTAAAATGGTGCTTAAATACCTGTAGCGGGCAATGGTTTCAGCTGCTTGTAACTTAGAAGATTCAAAGGTATGCTCAGCTTTTATCCGCTCAAAGGCTTCATGATCCTGAAGGGAAAATGTATTAAGATGCTCGTGCTGATGCAGTATTTGTAAGGACAGGTAATTATTTTCTGTTTTGATGCGCTGCTTAACCAAATTAATAGCCTCTGGCGCCAATACATGCATATCCGCTCCCGCTACCTGGGTAGCAATTTTTGTAGTATTATCAATAGCTTCCTTTAGCTCAGTTAAGCCCGAATTGCTCCTTGCAGAAATTGCTACTACTTGTATCCCCAGCCGTTCAGAAAGTTTATTGATGTTGATATCAATTCCTTCTTTTTTGGCCATATCGGTCATATTAAGTGCCAGAACCATTGGAACACCCAAATCGGCCACCTGCGAATAAAGCAATAAATTTCTTCGAAGGTTTGTTGCGTCTGCTACCAGCACAACAATATCAGGATGACTTGAATTATTTTTATCAGCCAACACCTGAAATACGATGCTTTCGTCTTTGCTTTTTGGATACAGGCTATACGTACCAGGTAAATCAATTATTTCAGCCTGTTTATTATCGGCTAGTTTGCAATAGCCTACTTTCTTGTCAACAGTTATACCCGGAAAATTTCCAATCTTTTGATTTAATCCTGTAAGCAGGTTAAAAAGTGTAGATTTCCCAGTGTTGGGGTTACCAACTAAAGCAATTTTAATATCTTTTGCCAAAATTATTATTGAATTATAATAATAGACGCTTCGTTTTTACGCAAACAAAGTTGATATCCTGCAACGCGAATAGCTATTGGGTCACCAAGTGGCGCAAAACGTTCTACTTCTACTGTTTCACCAGGCAAGCATCCCATTTCCATTAATTTTACAGACATTTCAAGATCTGTAAACGCTACGATAGTACCTTGTTCTCCTGGATTTAACTGTGAAAGTTTCATCTATGTATAAGTGTTATTTTGAGGCGCAATTTAGACTTAATTTATAATAAATCCAAATAAGCAGGGATTTATATATAGTCATAAAAAAGCCCTTTAATAAATAAGGGGCTACTTGTTAAATTGATACAATTACTTACTTGGATAGCTGGAATAGCTAACTTTTGGGCATTTACAACCTGGTTTAAAAATGCTGCAGCTGCTAATTAATCCTACAAACATTAACAGCATCAATAAATTAAATCGTCTTTTCATTGTAATTAGATTTGTGTAGTAAGATATAGCTAAAAACGCCCATAAAAACACCTGTCATATCACATCCAAAATCCCACCACTCTGCTGATCTGTAAGTAAAAAACTTCCATTGTAACAATTCAATACCACCTCCAAGTGCTGCTGTAATTACAATGATCTTAAATATGGTCAGAGAGCGGAAGCTATAATTATGCTGATGTTTTATTTTACCATAAAACAACAGAATAGTAAGCACATAAAAGAACCCCAAATGAACCAATTTATCAAAGCCTTCAAAAAAAAAGCCTGATCCACTGGTATCAGGCATTTTCATATTACAAAGCACTAAAATTACAATGGTCCATACAATGGCCCAGACCTGATATTTTAATTCCCCGAATTTATTCATCAATTATGCTCCTACAAGTGCCTTGTAAGCATCCGAGGTTAATAAGCCTTCAACTTCCGAAAGATCAGAAACTGCAACCTTAACCATCCATCCTTGTCCATATGGATCAGAATTTACCAGCTCTGGGTTGTCATTAAGAGCAGCATTAGTTTCTGTCACGGTAGCAGTTACTGGCATAAACAGATCTGAAACTGTTTTAACCGCTTCTACAGTACCAAATACCTCGTCTTTGCTCACTTCGTCACCTACAGTATTTATGTCGATGTACACGATGTCGCCTAGCTCACGCTGGGCAAAATCAGTAATACCGATATAAGCTTCATTACCCTCAATTCTAAGCCATTCGTGGTCTTTAGTGTACTTTAATTCTGATGGAAAATTCATTTCTCTAAATTTATTTTTTCGTAAATCTTTTACCGCTCAACACATTAAATAAGCTGCGCGCGCTCAAAGGTAATTAATATCAGTGTTTATAACAATCCTTAATTCAGAGTAATCCTTAAACTAAAACCAAAATTACTGAAAGAGGTGTTAAAGGTCTGCGAAGTATACGGCTTGGTAACGTTAGAATCATAGAATACCCGCACATTAAAACGCTGGTTAAGCACATAATCTATACTCGGCCTAAAGGTTATGTTCTGCGCTCCTGATGAAACTTCTGCCTCAGTAATATCTGCACGATAAATCACAGTCTTATTATCTCTTAATGCAATGTCCAACTTAAAATCCATATTGTTATCAGTCTTTAATCCTTTAAATAACCCAAAAGGGAATCTGAATTTATTTGTTCTGTATCCCAAACCAAAAACCATATTGTTTTCCGTTAATTGAGCGAGCTGACTGTTTGCAAGACTTAATCCCAGCAATCTCGATCGGCCATACTCAAAGTTAGCCGTCATGTTATTTTTCAATCTGGTATCCACACCAATTAGCGGGGCAAATTGTTCAGCAATAGTTACCTGAGAATACTGGAACTTAGGCAAAAAGTTTCCCCCATCAGCATCTTCTCTGCTAATTACAGATCCGTTACTTTCCTGATATCTCAATAGGGAGTTAAAACTGTTTACACTGTACACTGAACGATAAGAATGTCTGATGTCTATTGAATTAAACCGGTCCGCAAGGAAAGCAATACGGGTTAATCCACGGTAATTCAACCGCCAGTTCGGCAAAGGAATACTTGGAAGAGAGTTCAGGTTAACTGACGAGGCACTTCTGCCCGAATAAGCTGCTAAAAATGCAGAAACAACTACATCCTGGGCATTCTTATCGTAACCATCTGCATAACCATCAACCATTCCTCTTGAATTTGGGTTTTGTGCGCCCAAACGCTGCGAAATCACCTGTCGGTTGGCCATGAACTGGTTAAACAACTTAGAAACCGTACTGCCCGATTTTTCTGAGAATGAGGTGCGTAAAGAAATAAATGAAACACTATAATCTCCGGTTGTATATGGACTTAAATTCTCAAATTCACGACTGTCTCTATCATATCTGTAGTTCGTAGAGAAATTCGATGTTCTATTCTTATTTGCAGTAAGGGTAATGGTCAAATCCCGAATGGGCTCAATTAAACTGGTAAAGCTTAAATCCTCTCGCAAGGTATTCACATAAAGCTGTGTCTGTAAAGTATCCGTAGTGAGCCATCCATTATTAACGGCCATACTTCTAATGTCACGCTGACTTCCGAACACAAAGCCCAATCCCGGAGCTCCGGTCACATCATCAATACCAAAATAATTGGTTTTAGGTAAATAACCTGGCATAAATATACCCCTGGTCTGCGTATAAGCACCTACAATATTTTTAATTCCTGTAAGTAAACCTACAAAGAACCCCGTGCCCGATTGCTTATCTGTAGTCCCGGCACCTGCCTTTCGAACAAATCCGAATTTGTTGTATAGACTGGCAAGGTTCAGATTTGGATTGATCTGAATGATCCTTGAATTCTGAATGGTATTCCCCAAATCTATAAGTGGGTTTCTAAGGGTTGATAGTGGCTCAGTCTGCCAGTTAAAGCTAGTTCCGTAACGAGTAGTTACATTTAACCAGTCCATTCCCGGAATCTTATTTAACGGTAAATTATAAGTAACATTTAAGTTGTGGGAATAGTCTGTAGTTCTACCCAGTCGCTTTAAATTCTGCCAAAGTGTGTCTCTTTTCAATCCGTCAATTCTGCCCTCGGGCTCATCAATGATAGAGTAATTGGTGGCATCAAAATCTAAAGTAAGTGAACGGGTAAAGTTCCAAGAAATACCATATACCCGGGTAACAAGGAAATTTTTATTAAACGTAGTGTTTATGGKAATGGCATTATTAGGGTCATTGTTGCGCAGGCTGTTTTCTGAATAATACCGGTCCAGATCAATCCTAAAGTTTATGGAATTAGGCAATAAGCTAAAGTTGATCTCTTTTAATAATGCCAGCGTATTTGATTTAATGATCTTGGCAAGCGGTTCATAGCTTTTTGACTGACCGGCATAATTATAGGCCAACGATGCCCTGTAAGWCTGCTGAATATTATTCTGATTAATAAAATCCCTATGTGCAAACTTAGTATAGGCATAACTTGCGTTTAAATTTTCTACATCCCATAGCTTAGGTTTTTTATCAAGATCGGTACGTTCCTTTCTTACATTTGTAAAACTGATGCTATTACGTGTAGTATAATCCTGTGCGTAATTCAGGATCTCTTTTTTCTCTGCTTTAGTGGCCCCTTCCAACGCAGTTTTCAATTCAATATCCGGCGTTCTCGGATCATACTGCGGTGTACTTATCTGACTTGAATAACTAATAAACATGGGAATCTTTACCCCCGATTTATTAGGTAAAAACTTGCCAAGTTCCATGCTCGAGGAGATATCAAAAAATACATTATCAGCTCTGTTTCTTTCGCTTACTCGTTTTTCCAGGGAGCCGAATCCAATCGTAGATTTACTTCCCGAAATGTTTACATCCGCAAAATCTGCCAGTTGTGCATTCATCCTTGCAGTTGCAGCCCACCCCCCTCTTTCGTCAAACTGCGTCAACCTTAATTCATTAAACCATATCACCGCATTTTTATCCAGCCCATCATCCTCACCAGGGTTTGCAGGATTCCTGAGTGGATTTTTCACACCAAGCATATAAACCCGGACTTTACTCATATCAGGCTGACCCTTTATGGTAATTGTTTTCCCATTTTCGATAAATTCATAGGGGATATTTACCGGCCATGGCTGCCCGTTAAGCATAGCTTTATTTCTGGCTATCTTGGCTTTTTGAAAAATCTCAAGTTCAATATCCAGTTTATTCTGGTCCGGCCAGATGGCATAAGGATCACTTGTTCCCGGATTGGTAACCCTTAAAGGTTGTGAGTACTCGTAATAATTATCCTGATTATCGGTCCCAATTCTTAAAAAGGCACTCAGGTCATTATTATTCAGCACATTACTCCCAAGGGCTTCAAGGTGAATATACATTTCCAAGTGCTTATATGATCTGAAATCATTAATAGCGGTTTTAAATGTAGCTCTTCCGTATCCATCCCTCAAATTTTTGATCGTTACCGCCAGCGACTGTTCATTCTGCCTGGTATCACCACGATAATTGCTGAAATCGCGTTCTCTTTCAATACCCGGAGGAACAACATATGGTATTGGGGTACGTTTTCCATTTTCTTCAATGTTCACTGTGGCTACTTCAATTGTCGAATTATCGGCTCCTATTGGTTGTAACACCGGATCAACAATTACCTGTGCAGGATCGTTATTTGCATTATACTGGCGCCATTCACCTCTTATCAATTGGATCTTTCCAAACCTTAGCACAGTGGTATCGGCATAATTGGTCAGGAACATTCTAATGAAACGAATCGACTTAAAATCCTGGATATTTCCAACCTTTTGCTGGTATTGTGCCAATGGAATTCGGATCTGATACCAGGTAACAGGTTGTGTTTGTCCATTAGCAAGTTTAACCTGCGAGGTCACCTTGTCAGTAACAAAATTTTGTCCAACCATTAAATCTCCCGGACGCATAGATACCTTATATTGAAAATACTCGTCAGACTGGGTCATGTTATTATCTCTGTTGATGTCCTCTCCATCCGGTAAAGAAGTAGAAGCTGAATTCTCTACACCAAAATCTTCCTGAGATTGTTCAGGGGTCTTAGAGTTTCCTTCAGTACCATTATATCTCTGGTAACGTTTTAAAATTCCGGCACCAGCCTGATCGAGTGCATTACTCCGATAATAGGAATAGTCATCTGATGATGGGTCATTTTCTAATTCAGCAGCAGCATCAGGATTTAACTGCCCCTTTATTTGATTAATAAGCGAGGCGAATTTGGCACGTTCATCATTATTCGACAACCCGTCCAGCCCTACATCCTGGGTTCTTCTGGCAGCTGGATCATTGTCAAATGCCTGAACCACCGGTTGCAGCTTAGGTACCCTGCCCCAATTTGTTTCATCAAATTTACTTGGATCTCCATTTGCAGGCAACCCATTTTCTAATGATTTACGTCCGTCTTTCAGAATGTCTTCTGAAATATTTCCAACATTAAAATACAAATCACCTCCGGCAGAATTTGGTTTATAAATATTTGGGTCCATAACCCATAATTCTATAAACTCTATATTCAAAGCCTCAAAATCATTGGTTTCAATTCTTCTGAACAAACCACCCCATCTCGATTTAGGATTATTTAACAGACCATTAGAACCAAATCCTGTTGGTGCATAATTATAAGGTCCTCTCACCGTCGGATAAAAAGCAACATCTAAAGTTGGCAGGGTGATAGATTGACCGGTACTTGTTTCTTTAAAAGGGAAAACCTCCTGCTCTATAATTTCGCGCACATAATGATTCGACAATTCTGTACGGTTGCTTCTTATGCTGGCAGGTAAATTACTCGCATTCCTATTGTAAAAGGTCGGGTCAATATTATAAAATGCAATACGCGCCCTATTGTAGCCGTACGCAAGGTCATTAGTCAAATTTGATTCAGGGAACAGTTGAGGGGTACCCGATAACTGCCATGCTACAGCACTTTTAAGATCTATTATTGATCTCGAGGCTTCAAAATCATCCAGGTAACTTACGCCACCTTTTTGACCTCCAAAGTTAAGCGCATTCGGGTGGCCAGGTAACAATTGGGCAAACTCTCCCGAAAAGGTAATGCTCGAAGGGGCTTTGGTAGAAAGGAAAGGTAATTTATCAACCAGCTTAGTTAAAAACCTTGAGGGTGAACTGTAATTAATATCCAGCCCCCATATGGTATTGGAAATCGGTTCCTCTCCAATGTTTACTTTTGGTGTTAGCGGTTTTTCAGAAAGGTTCATGATTGTACCTCCCAAATTCAGTTTATTATTTACTTTATAGTCCAGCCTTGCCCCAAATAACGACCGCTGCTGCAACCCAAAAAGTTCATTATTTTCTGTTGATATTCTTATCGGCTGGCCTGATATTAAAATTCCCGTATTCAATATCTTCACCCTTCCTCCCTGGTAGTCTACTGTAAAATCCACTCCTTCCTGTAAAGGAATTGTTCCGGCAAAAACCCTCACCGATCCCTCCGGCACATTGATGGCATTTAAGCTAAACTCCGAGGCAATATCAGATTGGTAACTTCCTTTAATGATATACCGGTTCTGTTTGGTAAACAATTGCTGCGCCACAACCTTGGTCGAGTCGTACAATGCAGTGTAAGTGTATTTATCAATAAAAGCTTGTTCGGTTGGTAAAAACTGACTGGCCAGATCTCTTCCAAATGGCTCAACAAGCGGAAAAATTATTCTCCCATTTAATGGATCTATAGTAATGTATCCATTTTTTGTGTTTGAAAGCACGTAGGCCGTATTTCCATTGGTATTATTAATTGTATTGGTATTGTTAAAAGCACTATTGTTCCCAAATGTGTTTGAGGAGTTCTGATTAGAATTTGAATTAAAAGGGTTATTCTCTGCCTGGAAGTCAAAAATCCCATCCGGTTTTGCTTCATCCTGCTGATTTAAACGATCCAAACCCCCTACCTGTATCCATAACTTATCTTTTAGTGGCCGCTTAAATTCATCCAGTTTCTCACCCTCAGTAATAACTGGTCTCTCAATACCTGTTTTCTCGTCTATTCTAAAGATATCCAGCTTAAAGTTTTGTTGACTGATTTGGTATCCACCTATAGAATAAATATTTTTCATCATCAGTCCCCATGTAGGCAGGTTAACTTTAGTCGTTTCATTCTTTAATAACTTTGCGAACAAAACTTTAGGGCTCCCCTGGTCAAATGGAACATCGGTAGTGAACTCACCAACCTGATATTCTACCCCATTGTAAGTATAGCGGTACGCAACGGCAAGCACTTCGTCTGTATTCAGGGAATTATTTAAGGAGATATAACCCAGTTTAGGATGAAAGGTAAACTCTCTTTCAGTTAGTTTTCTGGCATAAGTGAGTTTCGCGTAGTTGTCTGTTCCCTTGCTTTGCTCAAAGAAAGAAATAACTGCATTAGAGTTGGTTTGTCTCGCATCTGCCGGCAACCTATCCAACAAATTATTTGAATGCCTTGGAAACTGAGCATTCTTAAATGCCGAAGGCAGTACTGAGGTTCCTCCGGTCAGGGTAGCATTGTATGGCCTGTTCTCTCCCAAATCCATAAAGGCAAGAACATCTCTGGAATCCTGAGTATTGCCGGCCTTATTGGTAACCCATACTTCTATTTTTGTAATGATAACACCCGAAGTAATGGTAGGCGGATTGGATAGGGCCTTATTGTAATTGTCCCTGAAATACTGGGCAAGGAAATAGTGTTTGTTTGCTTCGTAATTATCTGCACTGATCCTGTATTCGTTTTGCTGTGCACCATTATTAATCTGTATTTCTCTCGACTGCGATTTTTGCTGGGTAAAAACAGTATTTACGTTCAGTTTACCAAACTGCAATTGTGTTTTTATCCCAAATAAGGCTTGTGTTCCGCTAATTAAGGTCGTATTTAAAGGAAGGCTCACATTACCGGCCTCTATTTTCTTTATAATATCATCATCACCACCTGTATAATCCAACTTAATCTGGTTCTCAAAATCGAATTGAGCTTCAGTATTGTAGTTCATATTAACCTTCAGCTTKGTACCGATATTACCAATCACATCCATCTGGATCCGCTGGTTAAAGTCAAAATTACCCTGCACCCTCTGGCGTTCATTAAACAGGGGGTTTTCATTTCTGTTTATTCTACCCAAAAAGGTAAGTTCCGCTTCCCCCCTCGGTTGGATATTGATCGTATTCCCGCCAAATATTTTCTCGAAGGCTTTACTATTGATACTCAAACTAGGAATGATCCCGGTTCTTCTTACATCATTGATCTCCTCATTCGAAAGTGTCCTCCAGTTTTCACGCTTAATTTCACTGCTTATCAACCGCTGATATTCGGCGATGGTTAGGTATTGAGGGGCAGCTATTAACTTATCGCCCACCAGCTGTCTAATAATGTATCTTTTATTTATGGCATCATACTCAACCTCACGTTTCACATTTTCCGGCAAGGGCTTAAAGGAATTTGACGGTGGCCTTATTCCCAGCCGCTGCTTTTCTTTTAACCCGAATAAATTTCTTGACGTATCAGTGGCAGCCCGCCCAACCACTACCTGAGAGACAGCATTTTTTCCCCAAAAGAGTATAACCAAGAGGAGAGATAATATTAGCGTTAATTTGTTTTTCAAGAGTAAAAAAAGTTATAAATTTTTTAGGGCTAGCTTAATCATTTGTTCTACTGATAGATCCTGACCACCCACCTTCACTGCATTATCAATTGCCTTTTCAGATGCAGGTTTAGCAAACCCGAGCATCATTAAAGCCGATAAAGCTTCTTCCTTTACAGTATTGTTTAAAGGGGCCGCAATTAACGACCCCGTTCCTTCCTTCTTTAATTTATCCTGCAACTCAAGCACAAGCCTTTGTGCAGATTTCACACCTATCCCCTTAATACGTTGTATAAGCGGAAGGTCGCCGCTGATAATAGCCGACTGAATTTCATTAGGGGTAATGGATGAAAGCATCATTCTTCCTGTATTTGGTCCTATACCAGATACCGAAATCAGGTGCAGAAATAACCTTCTTTCACCTTCATCAGCAAAACCATACAAAGTATGGGCATCTTCTTTAATATGAAGCCATGTATAGATTTTACATCGCTCCGCATCAGCAAGACTGCTGTATGTGTTTAGAGATATATTAATATGGTAGCCTACGCCACCGGCTTCCACTACAATATACGCGGGGCATTTAAAGGTCAACTTACCATCAATATATGCAAACATATTTTATCTTTTTGAAATTCTTTTTAATAGACCTTTTTTCGGATTTGCTTCTTGTTCTTTAGCCTGTACGTCTAAAACTGCAATGGTTACCATGTTTACAATTTCTCTCACTGAACTGCCAAGCTGTACAATATGTACCGGTTTTTTCAGACCCAGCAAGATCGGGCCAACGGCTTCCGCTTCTCCAAGTTCCTGTAATAACTTATAAGCAATATTACCAGATTCCAGATTAGGAAAAACCAGTGTATTCGCTGGAGCGCCTATTAACCTGCTAAAAGGGAAATTGTCTTTTAACATCTCATTATTAATGRCAAAGTTCCCCTGCATCTCACCGTCCACCATAATATGCGGATATTTCTCGTGTAATATCTTTACAGCTTTCCTAACCTTTTCCGGTACAATACCTTCATTAGAGCCAAAGTTAGAGTATGAAAGTAATGCCACCCTTGGCTGTATGTTAAATTTACTTACAGATCTTTCTAAAAGCAAAGTTAAATCTACCAATTCTTCTGCAGTAGGATCAACATTAACAGTCGTATCTCCGAAAAATACAGGTCCCTTTTTGGTCATCATCATGTACATGCCTGCAACACGGTTTACACCCTCTTCTGTACCAATAACCTGCAAAGC
>NZ_JBFTNT010000120.1:0-11523 GCF_056397585.1 Pedobacter sp. 05L430
GAATAGAAGTGATATTAGGGAATCTGATATCTAATGCTATTAAATATCAAAAAGAAGATGAGAAGAATAAAAAAGTAGATATCAATGTTAATGTCAGCCCAACAGCAGTAGAAATTACCATTGCTGATAATGGAATGGGCATATTAAATGAACATCTGGAAAAGATTTTCACACAGTTCTTTAAAAGCAAGACCAATCATGGTAGTGGGTTAGGTTTATTTATTGTTAAAGAAGCGCTCAACAAGATTAATGGAAAGATATCTGTAAGTTCAAATACTGCAGAAGGAACAACTTTTAAAATTACAATCCCTAATGTTAAGTAAGTACAAAAAAGTAATGCTGGTGGATGATAATGAGGTGGATCTTAAAATAAACTCAAAGATCATCTCAATCTCTAAATTGTTTGATGAGACGATTCTATGTCACTCTGGTGAAGAAGGGCTGTCTTATCTAAACAAACATATTGACGATGTAGCAAATCTACCCGATTTTATTTTGCTGGACATACAAATGCCCGAAATGGACGGATTCGAATTCTTAGAAATCTACAAGAAATTCCCCGCAGTTGTAAAAGATAAATGCTTAATCGCAATACTTTCATCTACTCTGGATTTTGGTGATATTAAAAAGGCTGAGGCCAATCCATATGTAATTAAGCTTCTAAAGAAACCCCTCTTTCCTCAGGAATTGGAAAAGCTGTTACAAAAGTATCTTGCTTAAGAAAGACACTCCTGTAACAGCTCAATTGTTTACTTACAACCTTTACTTCCGCTGAACCAGTGGAAACTGTGAAATTCTCAAGCTGGTACAGCCATAAGGCACGAGCGTAATTTCTTCTTCTAAAGAGGTTTCTATACCATATACAAAACTATACGGAATTGGTCCTGTCATTTCATTATACAATTGCCACGAAGGAATTCTTTTGCCTTTTGTTTTAATCGCAATTGGCGAATTCTTAAGGTTCCATGGATAATTGGAAACTATCCCTGTTTTCTCTACCTTATATTGCTCATCAAATTTGTTATCTGGCGTCTCAATCAGCCCATAGTTCCATGGCGAAGATGACCTTATCTCATCATAATAATTCCCATATTCTATTGGATCCTTATCATTCTTAACCCTTGTCACTTCTTCATTCATTTTTAAAGCATACGTAATTGGTCCACGTTCTACAGACACTGAATTTTCATACCAGCTGTTTTTATAAACATGCATTGGCAATTCCAATTCAACCACATCGCCCGACTTCCATTCGCGTTCTATTTTAACGATCTGGTTGCCCGCAGCTTCTTTAAACACCTGTCCATTAATTTTTACCGATCCTTTTTTACACCATTCAGGTATACGAAGGTGAAAAGGGAAAGAAGCCGATTTTACCTTTTTGGCCATGCTAAGTGTAAACTTGATCTGCTCTTCGAAAGGATAATTTGTTTCCTCTTTAAAGGTCACTTCTACTCCGTTGCCTACTGTGGTTTTAACCTCACTTGGAGAATATACTAAAGCAGCTATCCCTTTATCTGCTGTCTGATACCAAAGGTTTTGTGCAAATTTAGGCCATCCCTGATGCATATTAGAAGTGCAGCATGGGTACCCTGTAAGTAAACCATAGCACAGATCTGTTCCACTATGGTCCTGATTAAAATTACGGGTATGTCTGGTAACCATAACCTGGTTGGCCTGCTGATAGTACTGACGGTCCATAAAATCATCCGACACCTGTGCAGGCAAAGCATTAAACGCAATCTTTTCAAGATGATCCGCATAATTAATTTTACCTGTAATTTCCAGCATACTTTCTAAACTAAACATCATCTCTACCGCGCTGCAAAGTTCCGATCCTTGTGTTGGATTGTTTCCGTGCAAGTCTTCATCTCCGCCATATAGCCCATGAGCCACGCCATTTTGTATACGTATGTCTTTAAGACCTTTATCCGTGGCTTCCAGATACTTATTATCGCGATGCTGCTGATAATAAATAATAGGCTCTTTTAATCCCTGGGCCAGATTAACACAATGGATGCTTCCAAAAGTGGATAACATGTCTGTATTTAAAAAAGCATTGGTATAATCAAAAGTCTGCTTATGCACCAATTCTCCAAGATCCAGAAGGCACTTATCTCCGGTAATGTCATACAGCCAGTAAATCACCTGAAGGTTGTCGCCCCCACGGTAACGCGCCCAAAAAGACCAATGATCAAGCGGTTTTGATGGCAATTCTTTTAACTGATATTTAAAGTAATTGGTCATCAATGTAATCACTCTTTTATCGCCTGTCGCAGAATAGTACTGTTTAAGTACCTTCAACATTACCATTTTTGGCCACCAGTCTTTACTGTTATCGCGCTGCATACCGCGCTCATAGCTATAGTCTTTAGTTGGTCCGAAATAACCATCGGGTTGCTGACTTTTAATCGCCCATTCTACCCAGGGCTTTGTTTTGGCGATAAGTGCTTTATCATCCAAAAGATAAGCGAGCGGCAAAAGTCCATCTATCCAATATGGTCCCCGCTCCCACTGATCGCCATCTCCGCCAAGCCATCCGTTTCTCTCGTTCATCACAACCGGATAAAGCTTATCCAGATTGCCTGTAGCTCCATCCTTCTGTCTGATCAACATCTCCCTTAACCAACCTTGTGGTTTAATTGCTCCTAAAGGCAATTCTTTATAAGGGTTTTGATTGGCACTAACCTGTGCATTTGTATGAAGGGTAAAACCAGTTAACATGGTTATCCCACCTATACATAGTGTATAAAACAAATTATTAAATCGCATGTGTGTGTATTGTAGTTTGGTTTAATGTTTAATATAAAAAGTCTGACTAAAAGCTCCATTTGCTGCTATATCCCATGCCTCTACCCTTACCCATGTTCTGTTGCTCAGTTTAGTTTTAAACTGCAACAGCTCAGACCCAAACGCCTTTGTTTTAGTAAGATCTACCTTTTCCCTGTACACCTTATTGCCATCACCAGATATGATCTCTACAAAATTCATTGGAAAGGTCCAGTTCAGTTTAAGCTTAACATTTGCAAAGCCCGACTTATCCAACGCTATTGTTTCACCCGAACGTTTCCCGCTTATAGTTAATTCAGGGATTAACACCTCCCCTGTACTCGCAAAAAACTTACCCTGCTGCATCGCATCCAATACCGGTTGCCAGCCTTTGTTAAACTCAGGCAAAGCATCCATCATCAGGTAGTTTACATTTAAGTGTGCGTACATCTCATTTTCCGGTGTTATCGTAAAAAGATCTGCTTCAGTAATCACGGTCTTTTTCAAATTCCAGTTGTTCATGTCGTCCATCAAATCCAATACCCGGTTCCCGAGTCTTGGTTGCGACAAATCCGCAGGCATTGCCTTCCAGGCTGCACCCATAAAATGATCTGATTTAAAAAACGCCTCATCTTTGTACACATCTGGTGCATTAACAGATCCCTTTGTGCGGGCATGTGCCGTCCAGGCCAATCCCTTCTCATCCTCAAGCAGTTTCAGCATGTCATCTTTATCGCCAATATGATATATCTTACCATATTTAGGGTGATTTTCAGTAAAAGGAGCTTCCTTCTTACGCGACATGATCCAATAAACAGGCTTAGGGAAAAGTGCCAGCCAGTGGCCTCCAAAAAACTCATTGGGTTCTTCACCGGGCAGCAAAAGAAGTTTATTGTCCGACAGTCTTTTACACTGTTCAAAAAGCGCTTCCAACTCTTTCAACCTAGTTTCATCCGGTCCTTTAGGGTGAGCCGTATAATGAAACTCTGCCAAATGCACAATGTCAATCCCCGTATTCTTAAACACCTTCACAAAATCAGGAACTTCTGGAATTGGCTTGTTTGCCAACACTACTTTCATGATAAACTCATTATGAAAATGGCTCGACATGGTTTTATAACCCGGTAGCTTAACATAAGTATCGTTATTTGTAAATTTCTTTACCTCAGTAAACGCAGCGCTTTCATCTGCTGCACTAAGCAGGCAAAAGAAATTTAAGCGTTGTTTAGTATCAGGCGGTGCATTAAACCAAGGCACAAACCTCCTGTCGCCCTCTAAATCCTGACGGATCCCAATACCATATCCATCAGTCATTTTCCTGTAGTTGTTGCCATACCAGGTAAACTTCAGGTTAAAGGCCTCATCTAAAGGATAAAAGTATTGATGCGGCGCTGGGAATATTGCCAAAACGCCTTCCTTTCCCTTTGCAGCTATGGTGCGGTATTTTACAGCTATATTTTTTGAACTATCAGTACTAACCGCATTTGCAGTTTGCAAACTATCTCCCGTATTTATCCATGCTATGTTTTTCCAGCTTGCCGATCTGTTAATTAAACCTGCATCATATACAATAGCCGTTGAATCTATTTTAGTAGCCATCACTGCCGCTATGTTAAACATCGGGCTCCCGTTATAAAAAGTAATCTCCAGATCACCCGAAAAACGGTCAGCTTTTAATGAAGAAATGGTCACCACCGTCCTGCTGCCTACAGTTTTTACAGTCGCAGCCGATTTTTCCAGTTCTACATTATAGGTCTTATATTTTTTTTGAGGAACCTTATCAAAAAATATGTTCCATCCATTTTGTGAGATCAAATCCCTCTTTCCAATGGTGAGCAAAAAGCTTGGATCAAGATCTGTTGAAACCAGTTTAGCCTTTTTAGCTTCGCCAATTAATAGGCGACTAAACAACGGTTTCCCTTTTTCCATGTTAAGGTCAACCTGCCCGTAATTATTACTTCCGGCAGGCCAGGTAATTTTCAAAATACTTTGACTGTATGTTGCAGTCACCCCCGATTTACGGTCAAACTTCTGAGTGTTTACTTGAGAAACCTGAGCTAAACCCAAACTTATATTGCACAAATAAAAGAGTACAACTATTATTAATTGTTTACGCATCTTCTTAATTTATATATGGTTATAAAACAAAGTAAGGCAATATGAAACTGATTAAGTAATCAATCCGTCTCAATATTTCGCCAATGCGTATCAATTTACCACAGTATCTTGCTCAGCTCCTCAATAAATAAATTAGCGGCCTTCTTTTGATAAATTCCTTTTTGCCTCAATATAAATGCTCTTTTATAGCGTTCCTTTCCAGCAATAGGAATAGCAATCAGCGTATCCCAGCTAATGATGGCCTTTTCATTTAAAATCGTAACCCACGAGGTACTTTCTACCAGCGTCAGCAATGAGTTTACCTCATTCATTTCAATCTTAATCTTCGGTACGATCTTGCGTTTACCAAAAAGCTCATTTACATAATCTCTCGAACTAAAGCCCTTGCCCGGTAAAATAAGTTCCAGTGCACCAAGCTCTGCCACCGTTATCTTCTTTAAAGATGCCAATGGATGCTTACGCGAAACCACCATCACTATTTTAGAAGAAAACAAAGGCTGCATTTCCAGTCCCTGGTTATCAGACTCTTCATGGAAGCTAAGAATGATATCCAGTTCCGCTGCCTTCAGCTTAATCTCCAGTGATTCCGGCGTACCATATTCAATAAATATCTTAATCCCCGGATACTTTGACGAAAAAGGAGCCAATGCCGGTAACACCATGGAACTAAACGCATAAGTAACTCCAATCTTCAAATCGCCCACCGCCAGATTATTCAATTCTGATATCGCGGCTTTAGATTTTTGTACATCAAGCAATATCTGTTTTGCATGAATTAGAAAAACACCACCCGCTTCCGTCAGCCTAACATGTTTGCCTATCCTGTCAAACAACAACATGCCCAATTCCTCTTCCAATTGCTTTATCTGTTGCGATAAGGTCGATTGCGTTACAAACGATTCAGCTGCAGCCTCAGTAAAATGAAGATGTTCAGCTGCTTTTACAAAATAGTTGAGTTGTCTAAGTTCCATAATCAATCGTTAAAACTAATCAATATCATTAAAACAATCAATTTTACAACTCAATAACTTATTCCGAAATTTGTAACGTCTTCAAGACATCTACTACACATGAATATATTTAGATCATTAAAATACCGCAACTTTAAGCTTTTCTTTTATGGCCAAAGTATCTCTTTAATAGGAACTTGGATGCAAAAAACTGCTGTCAGCTGGTTGGTATACCGACTAACAGGCTCAGCACTTTTACTTGGCCTGGTGGCTTTTGCCAGTCTTATCCCTTCGCTCATACTTTCACCTTATGCAGGCAGTTTAATCGACAGGCACAACCGTTACAAAATCCTTGTCATTACCCAGGTAATATCAATGATGCAGGCCGGAGCACTTGCCGCAATCATCTTTTTCAAATTTTACAACATACCTGCCATCATCTTTTTAAGTCTGGTGCAGGGCATCATAAATGCTTTTGATGTAACCTGCCGACAATCCTTAATGGTCGAAATGGTCGATCATAAAGAAGACCTTCCCAATGCAATTGCACTAAACTCTACCATGGCAAATCTTGCACGCATCGTGGGGCCTGCCATTGCCGGGGTAATCCTCAGCACCTTTGGTGAAGACTTTTGTTTCATCGGAAACTTTTTAAGTTATATCCCCGTTCTCGTGTGTTTATTCTTAATGAAACTGAACCTCGGCGTTGTCGAACGATCAGAGAAAAGCATCTGGATCGAACTCGAAGAAGGCTTCAAATATGTTTCAGGCGACAGAGAACTGAGCAGCATGATCCTCATGATAGGCATCAGCAGTCTGTTCGTCATACCATTTAACACCCTCATGCCTATCTTCGCTAAAGATCTTTTTCATGGCGATGCAGGAACATTTAGCTGGTTCGAGAGCGCTGCCGGCTTAGGTTCTGTCATTAGCGCCATGTATTTAGCCAATTTAAGATCTGCTAAACCACTAAAAAGAATCGTAGTGCTGGCAAGTACCATATTCGGGGTTAGCTTAATCTTACTGGCTTACTCAGGCATATTATCGTTAGCACTTGTATTCATGGCCTTCGGCGGAATTGGTATGATGGCGCAAACATCAGCCATAAACACCTACATACAAACGCATACCATTCCCGAAATGAGGGCCCGTGCCATCAGCTATTACATCATGGCTTACCAGGGAATGATCCCGATTGGCAGCTTACTTATCGGGTGGACAGCACAAGCCTTTGGTCCGCGACTAGCAGTTTGTCTGGCAGGGGTAATCGGTCTTTGCGCTACCGCGATGTTCGTTGTTTATCAAAACAAACGCTCCGGCCGACAAATTTCCTTCCAAACCTTACTGCATTTAAGGTAAAGTGAGAAATCAACTTCTCACAATATCATATTACTGTCATACCTCCAAAAAAACACAGAAACGTTTAAACCTTTTGCTCTTTTCTTCGTTTATATTTATGAGAGCGTTAATTTAGATGGCGGGGTTAAATCTTAGGATTTATCTCCGCTTTTCTTTTTTCTAACCAGCAGGTAGCAAACATACAATAGTAAAATCCATCCCGGAATCAACTCAACCGACATCTTCAATCCCGTTATCCACATAATCACCAATATACCTACCAAAAACACCAGGCATATATAGTTCGATATCGGATAAATAAAGGAAGGAAACTTGGTTTTAACCCGATCCTCTTCTTTACTCCTTCTAAATTTCAAATGTGTAATACTGATCATCAACCAATTGATAATCAACGATGACACCACCAGCGACATCAAAATCTCCAATGCCTTCTCCGGCATTAGCTTATTAATGATAATACATATCGCGGCAAACAAGCTCGATATCAAAATCGCATTTATAGGTACCGAATTCCTATTCAGCTTCGATAAAAAAGAAGGCGCATTTCCTTGCTCCGCCAACCCAAATAGCATCCTGCTGTTACTATAAACACAACTATTATAAACAGACAAGGCAGCTGTCAGCACAATAACATTAAGCACATTGGCAATCACACTCGTAAAGTAAATGGTCTTTCCTAAAAGCGTAAACTGAAAGCCCTTTAAACTTTCAAAAACCATCACAAAAGGGCTGCTATCTGTAGTAATGTTTTTCCATGGGGATAATGAAAACAAGATCACAAGCGCACCCACATAAAAAATCAGGATCCTGTAAATCACCTGATTGGTAGCCTTTGGAATTGTTTTTTCCGGTTGCTCAGCCTCTGCCGCCGTTATCCCAATCAATTCCAGTCCACCAAAAGAAAACATGATCAATGCAATAGCAGCAAACAACCCCTGAAAGCCCCCTTTCCCATCTCCGCTAAACCAGCCCTTTGCAAAAAAGCCACCATCATTCCATAAGTTCTGAACACTTGCCTGCTCACCTCCGCTCCCGCTAACAAGCAGGTAAACACCAAAAATGATCATGGCAATAATCGCTACCACTTTTATTATCGAAAACCAGAATTCCACCTCACCATATACCTTCACAGAAGTGAGGTTTAAGGCATTAATAACGATAAAAAAGAAAAGGCTCGACGACCACAATGGAATTTCAGGCCACCAGAAATGCACGTAAATGCCAATGGCAGTTAATTCCGACATGCTTACCAGGATATACAACACCCAATAGTTCCAGCCAGAAGCAAAGCCCGCAAAGGATCCCCAGTACTTATAAGCAAAATGGCTAAAACTTCCCGAAACAGGTTCTTCCACCACCATTTCGCCCAACTGACGCATAATAAAAAAGGCAATAATACCGGCCAGTGCATAACCTAAAATTACAGACGGCCCAGCCAATACAGCTGCCGGACCAATGCCTAAAAATAACCCTGTTCCTATGGCTCCACCAAGGGCAATCAACTGAATATGCCTGTTTTGCAACCCTCTTTTCAGTTTTTGCTCCTCAGGCTTTTCGCTAGCTTGTTTCAATATTTATGGTATTTATTCAATTACAATATGAGTATCCCTCAAAATTTCAACAAAGGTGGGAACTTATATTCATTTGAACGATTAAAAGCGTAAATAGTTTCCTTGTTATCATGATGCAAAAATACCACCCCCAACAGGAAACCAGAAGCCATTTTTGGCTAATCGAAACGCTAATTTTGAGGCTAAAAAACGCTAAAAACACGCACTTTTAAGCCTACCTAAACTGCTTGGGTCTCAGTTTCTGGGCAGCCAGTTCTGCCACTTCATTAATTCTTTTCTCTCTGGTTTCAGGCCTTTTGGCAAGCGTAACCCATTGCAATATCATTTTTTTAACAGACTTACTCAAACCATTAAAATAGTCTGCAGAACCTGGCTTCAGCAGAAATGCTTCCTCCAGATCTTTCGGAACAATCAATTCCTCAACCGCATCCAGTATAGACCACGAACCATTTTTCTTTGCCACCTCAATACATTTTAAACCCGCTTCCGCCATCAATCCTTCTGCAATTAAGCGCTCAACCTTTGCTTTATTGATCTTCGACCAGTTGCTGTTCGGTTTGCGCTTAGTAAAAAACTGTATAAAACTCTCCTCATCAATCGTTTTCCTGGTACTGTCAATCCAGCCAAAACAAAGCGCTTCATCCACCGAATCGCTCCAGGGTATACTCGGCTTGGTCGATTTTTGTTTGTACTGAATAAGCCAAACAGACTGGCTTGAGCTATGATTTTCTTTTAACCACTGCCTCCACTCCTCTCGGCTTGCCGGGCAAAAAGTTTCTATTTCCTTTTTCTGCATACCCCCAAAATACATAATTCCCTCCACACCAATTATATGCAAAAACACCATTCTAAAAAAAATATCAAAAAAAATTTGCGTAGTTAAATAGCTACATATATATTTGTAGTCAAATAGCTACACGATGAATTTAAGAAGAGATGTATTTCAAGCCATAGCCGACCCAACCAGAAGGGCTATACTGCTATTGGTGGCCACACAATCAATGACCGCAGGCTCAATAGCCTCAAACTTTGATACCGCAAGACCCACTGTTTCAAAGCACCTGCAAATATTAACCGAGTGCGAATTGCTTGAACAAAAACAAAACGGCAGAGAAATTTACTATTACATAAACGCAAAAAAAATGAAAGACGTAGCCGACTTCATCGAACCATTCCGCCAAATGTGGGACGACCGATTCAACAAATTGGAAACCATAATGAAAAACTACCAATCAAAAAAATAGAACCCTATGGAACAAAAAACTAAAATCGATGCCCAAAACGGCAAACAGGAATTAACAATCACAAGGGAATTTGATTTGCCATTAGAACTGCTCTTCAAAGCCTACATAGAACCCGAAATCGTTGAGCAATGGATGGGCACAAAAGTGCTTAAAATGGAAAACAAAAAGCATGGCAGTTACCATTTCCAAACCAGCGACCCTAAGGGAAACATCGTATTCCACGCCAACGGAGTCATTCACGAATTTATCCCAAACCAAAAAATCACGCGGACATTTGAAATGGACAATGCACCTTTCGATGCCCAGCTAGAGTTCCTGCAATTCGAAGAAATTAACGGCGATACCAGCAAACTCACCATCCATATCATATACAAATCAGCCGCCATCAGAGATCAGGTATTGCAACTACCATTTGCGCAGGGCATCAATATGGCGCATAATAAACTACAAAACATCGTAAGTAAACTAAAATAACACACCATGACAAAGCGAAATAAAATCATCTATTGGATCGCCACAATCTGGCTCTCATTAGGAATGTTATCAACCGGAATAGTGCAATTAATCAAAATGGAAAACGAAGTAACCATGATGAAAAACTTAGGCTACCCCATCTATATCCTAACCATCCTTGGCGTCTGGAAAATACTGGGCGTCATAGCAGTACTTGTTCCAAAATTCCCCATAATAAAAGAATGGGCATRTGCAGGCTTTTTCTTCGCCATGTCGGGCGCAGTATTTTCTCACTTAGCCAATGGCGATGGAGGCAAAGATTTTTTTGGACCGATATTATTACTAGTCCTCACTTTTGTATCTTGGTATTTCAGACCTGCAGATAGAAAAACCACCACAACTAATCTATAAAAGTATGAAAAACAATAAAAAAGAGTTGTCATCAGAACAACGCGAAGAACTACTCAAAACGCTCAAAAACCGATTCGAGAAAAACATGAACCGCCATAAAGATATAGAATGGGCCAAAGTACAGGCAAAGCTCGAAGCCAATCCTCAAAAACTATGGTCGCTTGATGACATGGAAGTAACCGGCGGCGAACCCGATGTAGTTGGTTACGATAAAAGCAAAAACGAATATATCTTTTACGATTGTGCAGCCGAAACCCCTAAAGGACGCAGAAGCCTTTGTTACGACCGCGCAGCACTCGATGCAAGGAAAGAGCATAAGCCACAAAACAGCGCAATGGATGTAGCTGCCGATATGGGCATAGAAATATTAACGGAAGAACAATACCGCGAACTGCAGCAATTCGGAAAGTTCGACACCAAAACGTCTAGCTGGCTAAAAACACCTGCCGACATCAGGAAACTCGGAGGAGCACTTTTTGGCGATTACCGCTACGGAACCGTTTTCCTGTACCACAACGGCGCAGAATCTTACTATGCTGCCAGAGGTTTCCGTGGCGCACTAAGGGTCTAATTTTTCACCAAACTAACGAACAGTATGAATCCTAAAGTTGATTTTTATTTTAGTAAAGAAAAAAAATGGCAGGAAGA
>NZ_JBFTNT010000121.1:0-11493 GCF_056397585.1 Pedobacter sp. 05L430
GGCTAATATTCCTAAATCTTCAAATGAAGGATTAAGTATGGTATCAATGATGTCGGAGGCGATTAAGAATTCCAGACCAAGCAATAGATAATACCCCACCTCGATTTTTATCTGAACAGTTTTTTCTAACGAAAAGGATCGGTTGAATCTACCAAATTCATTATTGATAAATTTAAATAAGCCTATTACAGCACCATAACAGATAATTGCGATACTGACGTAGCTAATGATATTAGATATAGTTTGGAGTAGCTGCGACATGGTTATTGCTGAATAGGGTTTGAATTAAATATACGATTTAGGATGCAATTATAAAATTCACCAATATTGCACAAAGACAATTATTTAAAAAATGTAAGTATTTTTTTACTAAAATTTATATAGATTGAAGTAATGCTTAGATTTGAATTATAGAAAGAGAATATGCAAAAGATTTATATGGGAGATGCAGGGCCTAAAGTGTCACCTGCAGTATACGGTTTTTACAGATGGGATGATGTTAAGGATGCTGATGCTACTTTAAAAAAGATTTTTTATTTGTGCATGGAGCTGGGTATTAACACCTTTGAACATGGCGACAGTTACGGTTCCGAGAAATGCGAACAATTATTTGGAGAGTTGCTAAAAGAAGGCGCTTTTAAAAGAGAAGAGGTTGTTTTATTTAGTAAATGCGGACTAAGGCTTCCAAATGCACAGCGCCCTGATATCAGAGTTAAACATTATAATACCTCAGCAACTCATATTATTGCCAGTGTAGAGCAATCATTAAAGAATTTGAGAACTGATTATATCGATATCTTTTTATTAGATAAACTAGATCCAATCTCTAATCTTGAAGAAACAGCATTAACCCTTGAGCGACTGAAAGAATCAGGTAAGATCAAAAACATTGGTGTAGCAARTTTCTCCGTTTTTCAGCACCAGTTATTGGCTTCTTATTTGACTAAGCCAATTGTAACCAATCATATTGAGCTGAATCTTCTGAATATGCAGGCATTGGATAACGGACAGATTGATTATATCAAACAACGTTACATGCGCCCGCTGGCTTACGCTCCTCTTGCAGAAGGCAGAATTGCTGCAGGAACAGATAAACAAGCCGTTAAGGTGCGCGAAAAGTTAGAGGAATTAAGTGCAAAATATAATGTACATATTGAATCATTGGCCGTAGCGTGGTTAGTTAAATTGGGCGCTTTACCACTTATTGGTACCACAAACGAACAAAGAATAAGAAACGCAGTAAATGCCTTTACTATAGAACTAGATCATCAGGACTGGTATGAATTGTATAACGTTTCGGTTGAAAACAGCAATCTAAAAAACACTTTGTAGCTCTAAGAAGAAACCTACATTTTTTTTAAAAAATTAGTAGGTAATCCAATTTACAGTCGTATATTTGCGGTGAGAGCGTTAATTTAAGCGGGAGTGGCCAATCTGGTTTATTCCCGCTTTCTTTTTTTTAGCATTTTTTTCTAAGCAAAAAGACCACCCACAATTCCCTCTGATTCTATTCAAATACTCACTGCTAAGGGGAGAATACTGATGCTGAAACCCAAATATGCCTATGCTACTTAAAAAACTTTAAATTTTTATGTTTTTTAAGTGGTTGATATAGAGTTAAAACCCGATTAATGTATCGTAAAAGGATGTTTTTTAGCTCTAATTAGTGTTTAAATATTTGCACGCAAATGAATTATTTCTATCTTTGCAGCCTTAGCTGATGAAGCTAGAAATAAAAAAAGTAAAGTTAGCTTTTATAAAAATAAAGTTGTTACTTTGCAATCCCTTCGAAAAAGGGAAAAAGAAGATACCAGTTCGGGGTGTAGCGTAGCCCGGTATCGCGCCTGCTTTGGGAGCAGGAGGTCGTAGGTTCGAATCCTGCCACCCCGACACAACTACTTAGATGAGTAGTTTAATATTGACCAGTAAAAACAGATACCAGTTCGGGGTGTAGCGTAGCCCGGTATCGCGCCTGCTTTGGGAGCAGGAGGTCGTAGGTTCGAATCCTGCCACCCCGACACAATTATTAGATCCTGTAAGCTATTAGCTTACAGGATTTTTTTATTCTCTATGGATTAAAATAATTTTATATCTTTGCATCCAATTCCTGATTTGTTAACCTTTAAAATATCAAGGAATCATGACAGAGCATATCTACATATCGCCCCTTTCGCTCATTGCCTAATAAGGCAGTCAAACCGCCGTTTTATTAAACAATTAACAATTGCATAAGTAATTTCTGCAATGTTTGTCTCCACCAATTCATTGGGTTTTTCTGAGCACTTTTAAATGGGTATATCCTTACACAAGGACGAACTGAGATTAGAAATCCAATTCAATAAAAAATTAAAATGAAAGTGTGATGAACACACAGGAATGGTCGTACCGTATTAAATCGGTACGTCAGAAAAGACGACTCGTTAAAACAGATCGTGATAAGCAGCTGATACAGTTTGACAAACGACGCGCAGAACTTTGGCAACAAAAGAGGCTTTTGCCACTGGTACCATTAGAACATCCCTACCAACGTGGCTGGAAACGTTTTTTTGTACTTCGAGAAGATTTAAAACATAGTCCAAGGACAGCGTTTTATGAAACACTGCTTGCGAAGATAAACACCGTTGAATACCATTACGATAAGACGTTCAAACGGAAGAAGCGACCTAAAAAGCGCTATGGGTACGAAGTGAAGCAACAATTATTGCGTGAGTTTTCCATTTATAGCTGGGATGCTAAAAAGGTGAATTTAACCGACGACGAAAAGGCTTGCTTTACATGCGTTGAAACCTTTGATGTTAAAACCAGACGCGTAGGTATAAAATACGTATTTACTCAGCCTTGGCGATATAAGTTAAAAGTTACACCCCATATGATTACGCATATAAAGTTGATGGATCTGGATATTGAAAGAGAGCTATCATATATAGCCGATCATATTGATAATCATAACCTAGAACCACGCATTAACTTGCTAACGCGAGGCAGAGGGTACCGTTGGAGCGGATGGTTTTACGAGCAGAATAAATACATTAACAAAATTAAAAACATACCCAGATACAGCCCAAAAGAAGCTTATCTGGAATTAGAAACATAAACCCACATGGGCAATTTAAGAACAAAAGATTTAAGTAAAATAGGTTATCATAATGATCAGCTGCGAAGCCTGGTTATTGGCATAGCCTCCAAAAATTTCAAACACTATAGTAAACAACAATTGCTGGATCTGTTGGTGAATATTAACAATGATCCGCAAGCATTTTTGGATAATGAATTAACAAGTAAGATAGCTGAGAAGATAATAGGCAAAGTAGAAGGGGCATCGTTTAAAACTTACGAGTTACGCGATGAACCGGTATTCTGTAAGACATACGGAGGTAAGGGTATTGAACAATCAGCCAAAAAGCAAATGGAACTTGCAGGTCTGTTGCCGGTAAGCGTACAAAGTGCTTTAATGCCAGATGCGCACATGGGATTTGGGCTACCAATTGGTGGTGTGTTGGCTACAGATAATGCAGTGATCCCATATGCAGTGGGCATGGATATTGGTTGCCGAATGGCGCTTTCTATTATTGATGAAAGTGATAGTTTTATAAAAAGATTTGAATATCAAATCAAGGAGGCATTAAAAAATCACACTCATTTTGGAATGGAAGGTGGGTTGGATATGAGGCAAGAACATGAGGTTTTAGATAGTTTGGTGTTCAATGAAGTATCTTTTTTGAAACCATTAAGAGGTAAAGCTGTAAGGCAATTAGGGACATCCGGCAATGGTAACCATTTTGTAGAGTTTGGCGAAATTGAATTGTTGGCCGATAATACCTTAGGATTACCCGCTAAGAAGTATACTGCATTATTAACACATTCGGGAAGCCGTGGTTTAGGTGCAGCTATAGCTAAACACTACACAAAAATAGCTATGGATAGCTGTAAACTACCACGGTACGCACAACAACTAGCTTGGCTAGATATTAATAGCGAAGCCGGGCAGGAATATTGGCTTACTATGACATTGGCCGGTGATTATGCTAAAGCTTGTCATGACCGCATTCATGCAAACCTTTTAAAAGCATTAGGGTTAAAGGCGCTCCATGTGGTGGAAAACCATCACAATTTTGCCTGGAAGGAYAAATTAATTGATGGTAAAGATGTGATCATACACCGTAAGGGGGCGACCCCAGCGCATAAAGGTGAACTGGGTATCATTCCTGGCAGCATGACAACACCGGCTTATCTGGTGTCTGGCAAAGGAAACTATGATGCATTATACTCTGCATCACATGGCGCTGGCCGTGCTATGAGCAGGCAAAAGGCTAAGGATAGTATGACTGTGTCTGCCATGAAAAAGTTGCTTGCTAATGCCCGTGTTAGCTTGATTGGAGGGACGGTTGAAGAGAACCCTTTAGCTTATAAGGATATTGAAACCGTTATAACTGCACAACATGATTTAGTGGAAATACAAGGTAAATTTTATCCACGTATTGTTAGAATGAATAAAGAGTAGTGATGAAGGAAATTATGATACAGATTACATCAGGTAAGGGCCCGGCACAATGCTGCCGGGTATAATAACATAAAATAATTCAGAAAGCATTCAGGCTCCATCTAATGAGAAACCCATATTTTCCGATAAGTTGAGGTTATTTCCCTTCTTTGGAATCCTTTGGCGAATTCCTGAAGTCGGAGGGCGACAAACCCATATTCTTTTTGAAAAAATTGGAGAAATAGGCCATGTCCTCAAAACCAAGTTCAAAAGTGATGTGTTTTACAGATTTATCAGTATAATATAAAAGCCGTTTGGCTTCTACGATAATCCTTTCCTGGATAAGTTGCGAAGGGGTCTTCTGGTTGAAGATCGCAAAAAGATTAGACAATGTCTTGGGCGATTTGCAAAGCTGTCCGGCATAAAAACTAACGGAATGTTCCGATTTGAAGTTTGCCTCAACCAGCAGATTGAACTTTCKGATAATATGGAACCGTTCGTCCGGCAGTTTCTTTACTGGAACATGCCCCGCTTTAGCCAAATGCGTCACATAGCTGATCAGACGCTTTAATAATACCAGCAGCATTTCATTCTGGATATTGTCGGAAATCTTAAACTCATCAATGAACACATCGCAGAGCAGTTTCAGCTTTAGCTTTGCCTCGTCGCCTAGCTGGATGAACAAATGGTCTGTACTGCTGAATAGGAATCCCACACAGCTTACTTCGCTATCGTGATCAATAATGCAATAGAATTCGCGGTTAAACTGCCAGGCAACGATGCCCTCAGAATTTTCGAAGCTGAAGGATTGGTTGAACAGCAAAGTTACCAATGAATCCTTTGGAAAAACATATTCAGCTCCGTCGATAGTGATGGCTTGGCTTTCTCCTGGATTCCAGGCAATGGTAAAATACTTGTCGAATCGATCTTTGGTATAAAACAACCTGCTGAAACTTGGTTCATCCTTAAAAATCAGCAATTCGCCATTTGTATCTTCCTCTCGTAGTTTGAGCTTCATCTATGATGACGTTTAATCTTTAGCAAGATATCAAATCTGGTTTCAAAATGCAAGATTTCGGGAATGCCAGCTTAAGATTTTAGTTACTATCGTTAACAAAAAATGGCAGGAAATCATTTGATCTGCCTACCACCGGTCACTGCTATTTATAGCCTGAATCCCAATTCCAGTTTCTCATTTTCACCGAGAAAGGATGATGAAGTTGCTGTATTTGTCACTGCTTCGGAATAGATGTAAATGGTATTGTGTTAGGCAACAGCAAAATGTTGCTGATGGAGGAAGGTATCAAGGAATCGTTTTTCAGAACGATAAGATCAATGCAGCAGATATTCTCATTTTCGGAGGCAAGCCGTATAACGAACCAATCGTGGCAGAAGGTCCGTTTGTTATGAACAGTTATGCTGATATAGCAACTGCCTACCGGGACTTTTTTGCCGGAGCCTACGGAAGTATTAATCTATCATCGCTGCGATAAATTGTAAAATGTAAGACAAAGAATGAACAGGCGAAACAATTTCTGCAACTTATCGGTTATAGCTAGGCGCCTTGGAGATTGAGATGGCCGTTTAGGTGAGTTAACAATTACATTATGAAAAACAACGATCAATTTGCTGCACAGGAAGCCCAGGTACTCTGGACAATAAATAAACGTCTTGAGGCGATAAGACAAAAGAACCTGGAATTGACTTTATCATTTTATTCTCACCGGATTGTTTCTTTTGATGTGGTTGATCCGCTTCAGCTTTCAGGTCTGGATGACATCAGAATGCGCCTGAAAAATTGGTTCTCCACTTTTGGTGAAGGCCCGATTGGTTTTGAGATTGCTGAGCCTTTTCTTTTGGTGCGCGAGGATGTAGCTTTCTGCTATAATTTAAACCATGTATTTGCCGCAAAGAAGGATGGGGGAATCCTGGATATGTTCTGGAGGGAAACTACCTGTTATCAGAAAATGAATGGGAAATGGTTAATTGTTCATTCGCACAATTCAGTCCCATTTGACATTCAAACAGGAAAGGCCTCGGTAGGTTTAAAGCCGACGACTGAAGGCTAGGAACTGTCGTGCTGTATTAAATCGGTATGTCGGAAGT
The DNA here is from genome assembly GCF_056397585.1 of Pedobacter sp. 05L430. Lineage (NCBI taxonomy): Bacteria > Pseudomonadati > Bacteroidota > Sphingobacteriia > Sphingobacteriales > Sphingobacteriaceae > Pedobacter > Pedobacter sp. 05L430. The sequence goes on from NZ_JBFTNT010000121.1 coordinate 6,587, forward strand.
TAATAAAAAGACCTTGGCTTTTTAAACAGTGCCAATTATGTGAGTAGATTTTTCTTAGATTTACTGCTTTTAAAATTGGCAAATATTTGATGATCAAATCTATTAAAGGGCTGCATGCCAAATTGATCGGTAACAGTGCTGACACGCCACTCCAGGCCAGAATTTTTCATGAAGTTAGCCTGATCGCTATGATCGGTCTTCCTTTGGCAGTGCTGGTAAATATTGTGATAAAGGTGCCATTAGCCAATATAGCACTCTCAGCTGGCTGGATGGTAACTGCAGCGATGTACATCAATTCCAGATATTTTGGAAGACTGCAGCTTAGCTTTATCATATTTAGTGCAGGTACGAGCTTATTGATGGCATTTAACTATTTCATCAATTCAGGTATACATGGACCTACATTGATACTTTATCTTCTTTCGCTGGTTTTTACTTTGTCTGTAATGCCGACCAGGCAGTATGTATTTTGGATGCTGATTAACGTGGGTATTGTTGGTGGGTTATTGTTGGTTGAGTATTATAACAGAGGATTTGTAAAAGTCACCTATGCAAAGCGAAGTGATCTGTTTTTGGACACAGCTACAACTTATATCTGTGTAGTTGTTTGTATGGGTGCGGTATTTTCTTACCTGATCAACAGTTATCAACGGGAAAAGAATAATGCCCTGGCTGCTTCCCTTGCTTTAAAAGACGCCAATGATTCCAAAACCCGGTTATTATCTATTTTATCGCACGACCTGCGTTCTCCGTTAAATTCAATTGCCAGTTTTCTTGAAATGCTCCATGAATATGAATTATCGCCGGATGAACGCCGATTTCTGGAAAAGAACCTGCTTAATGAAACAAAAAACACGCAAGTGCTGCTGCATAATTTATTGAACTGGACAAAATCGCAGATGGACGGTGGTACCAGCGTAAATATGGTGAGACTGAACCTGTTTGAAATAGTATCAACCTGTTTGGCTGTACAACAAGCAGCAGCAGATATAAAAACGGTCACAATCGGTGTGAATATTGATCCCTCTGCCGAGCTTACGGCGGATCTGGATATGCTTAAACTGGTGATCCGCAACCTGATTAATAATGCGATTAAGTTTACGCTGCCAGGTGGGAATATTCAAATATATAGTTCCAGAGATTCTGGTCGTGTGAGGTTACATATTATGGATAACGGCGTGGGCATTCCGGTGGCAAGGCAGGGAAATCTCTTTGAGCTGAATGCCGCATCTACTTACGGCACAAGCAACGAAAAAGGTGTTGGGCTTGGCCTGAACTTATGCAAGGAGTACACTGAGATGCAGAAAGGTAAGATCAGTTTTCATAGCGTACCGGGTAATGGAACAACCTTCACATTAGAATTCCCTGAAGCGAATGATGAAGGCATTGTGGGTTCACACACTGGTAATTACTTAACTACAGACTCAAGTAAAGAATTGGCTTCCCAAACTCCTCAGATTTAGGAATACCCCAATATTTCGTCAATCATACCGAATTCTTTGGCTTCTGTAGCTGTCATCCAATAATCGCGAGCTGCAACTTCATTTATTTTATCATAGCTCTGACCACTACGCTCAGCAATGATCTGGTACAATTCGTTTTGAATCTTAAGTACCTCTCTGATACTGATGTCCATGTCTGCAGCAGTTCCTTGCGTTCCGCCAGAGGCTTGATGGATCATTACCCTTGAGTGTTTTAGGGCGGAGCGTTTCCCATCTGTACCTGCACAAAGCAATACTGAAGCCATAGAGAGTGCAATACCTGTACAGATTGTGGCAACATCAGGCCTTATATATTGCATGGTGTCATAAATACCAAGCCCGGCGTAGACTGATCCACCTGGAGAATTGATATATAGCTGGATGTCTTTTTCAGCATCGGCAGACTGTAAAAAGAGTAATTGTGCCTGTATCACATTGGCATTTCTATCGTCTATAGGCTCACCAATAAATATAATCCTATCCATCATCAAACGTGAAAATACATCCATCTGCGCTACGTTTAATTGCCGTTCTTCTATGATGTAGGGGGTCATAGCAAATGGACCAACATTGGCTGATGTTTGGGAGATGTGACGATCTACATGTAGACTGTTGATCCGATGGTGTTTTATTGCATAATTGCGAAATTCGTTGTTCTTCATGTCTGTTGTTATTAGTTAAATTTTTAGGCATAGATTGCCCATGCCTCTGGTTTGGAGGGGTATAATTGTTAGTGCTAAATTAAATGCGGAAGTTATTTGCCGAAAAGCTGCATGATCTTTTGCCTGAAAGAATGATGCTCTGGAGCAGTAAACAACTTTTCATGTACCTGATCTATTTCTTTTCTCAGCTGCAGTCTTCCGAATTTATGGACCAGACTATATGTTTTTTGCTGCCAAAAAACACTTTCCTTTAAATTTGGTTGAAGCAGAAGATTAGCTTCAAAAAGGAGTATGTCTTCTGTATCTGTATCAGATAAAAGAAAATCCTCTATTAATCGCAGCTCATTCCATGATGTCTTCATATTCCAATGATTTTTCTTTTACAGTTTCTTTTATTTTTTCGAGGCATTTAAATTTCTGAACAGTTGCTGACCGGGCGCTTGAAAATCCAAATCGTTCAGCCAGTGTTTCCATATTCAGCTTTTCATAATAAAAAGCGCTTAGGAGCTGCATACATTTCTGACCTGCCGTTTGCATCAAATGAAGTAATCTGGAAGAAGATACCTCTTCATAGACAGAATCAGCCGGGGCTGCGTCTTCATCTAGTTCAATATTCAATTGATCAAGAGGCAGCTGCTTGCTGGTTTCTTTGTACCGTTTATTCCAAAGATATTTGGYAATGCCAAAAAGGTATGCTTTTTCGCTATGTTTAAGCACTATCTTAGCATGCTTTACTTTTTCATAATAAATGATCAGCGCATCCTGAAAAATATCTTTGGCTTCATCAAATGATCCGCCCATTCTACTCACATGGCTTGCTACAAGAGGAAAAGTATCCTGGTACAGCGACATCAGCAAAGCTTCATTATCTGTGCTTACTTTATCTTTATTGAGTTTTGTAACCATTGCAACTATGTTTTAATAGTATGTGCCAGTTTGGACATAAATATCACCCAAATCTGGTAATTATTTTTTACTATTTTTTTTCTACATAGAAAGCAATACGGCTACATAATGGCAAATTGCTGCGGCAAGTACCATTGCGTGCCATAAGGAATGCGTATATGATCGTTTACCAAATAGGTAKACAATAGTTCCGGCCGAATATAATGCCGCACCGATAAAAAGCATAATGACCACAGATTCCGGAAGCACTGAAAAGAATCTATTGCCTCCAATAACCATCATCCAGCCCATAAGCAAGTAAATAATTGTTGACACTATATTAAACTTGCCCGTAAACCATATTTTAAAAAATACACCTAAAAGCGTTAGTCCCCATAATACCGAAAGCAGGGTGATACCGAAATGGTTGTTCATATAGATGAGTAGGAAAGGAGTGTAGGTTCCGGCAATCAGGAAATAAATACTAATGTGATCAAAGATTTCGAATAATCTTTTTACTGCCGGTTCCAGGGCCAGGTGGTATACCATTGAGCAAGTAAATAAAAGCATAAAGCAAAAGCCGTATATTCCGGCGCCGACAATTGCCGGGACATTGTTGTGAGCGGTTGCAATTCCTACTAATACCGGGAGGCCACTAACGCCAAATACGACTCCAATACCATGTATCAGTCCATGAACCAGTTCTTGTTTTCTGGTATACTTGTATTTAAGTTCCCCCATCAAATAAGTAACAATTGAACTTTGTAAAAGTTACCTATATACCAATGTTTATTGTAATGTAAATAATTATCTTAGTTGTCCAAACCTTTAAATTATGAAGGCTTACCTAATCCACTAAATATGAATTTCAGATACTTGAGGATAGCAATATTTACGCTTTGCATGCTATTCTCCATAAATATATTTGCCGTAGAAGGTGTTCCGGCCCTAATTCCGCAGCCAGTAAAGTTTCAAAGGCTTCCAGGTAGCTTCAAAATAAGCAAGACTACTAAACTGATTGCAGCTCCTGCAAATAAAGAAATAGCAGAATTATTCGCTGCTATGATCAAAGTGCCAACAGGCTTTACATTAAGTCACGCATCGGGGGGAGTTTCAACCATTCAGTTAGCTATGAACAAAGCTTACAATAAGCAGATAGGCGAAGAAGGGTATACTTTAGATGTTAAGCCAGCCAAGATTACTATCCAGGCAAACAAGCCTGCAGGTCTTTTTTATGGCATGCAAACTTTAATGCAACTGTTGCCAAAAGAAATAGAAAGTGCAGAGATTATTAAAAATAAAGTATGGTCTATACCCTGCGTTAAAATAACAGACTATCCAAGATTTGGATGGRGRGGTTTAATGCTTGATGTAAGCAGGCATTATTTCCCAAAAGAAGTGGTTAAAAAATACATCAACCAGCTTGCTAAATACAAAATGAATGTATTTCATTGGCATTTAACTGATGATCAGGGATGGAGGATAGAAATTAAAAGCTTACCACAACTTATTGAAGTAGGGGCCTGGCGTGCTCCAAGAATGGGCTTATGGTGGAAACGTGATCCACAAGGGGCAAATGAGGTTGCAGATTATGGAGGGTATTATACCCAGGAAGATGTTAAGGAAATTGTTAAATATGCTCAGCAACGTTTTGTAACCATCCTGCCCGAAATTGATGTTCCCGGACACAGTTTAGCTGCACTTGCTGCTTATCCGAACTTGTCATGCACAGGCGGGCCCTTTAAGGTAAATGTTGGCAATACCTTTTATGGTGTTGATGACAATGCATTATGTCCGGGTAACGAGGAAAGTTTCGTGTTTATGGAAAAAGTATTGGGAGAAGTGGCAGCGCTTTTCCCCGGTCAGTATATCCATATTG